>CAYUDR010000142.1:0-2997 GCA_964443705.1 uncultured Planctomycetia bacterium
TATAAAACAAAATATCGCTTGTGCAGCTTGGGATGAGGAATAATTAAAGTTTTTCCTTTTAATAACAAGTCATCAAAAGTTAAAATATCAATATCTATAGTCCGGGGTGAATTTTTTTCATGCTCCCTGGGGCGGCCGAGCTTACGTTCTATCTTTTTTAATTTACTAAGTAAGTCTATGGGCGAAAGGTTTGTTTCTGCTTCGCAGACAGCATTCAAAAACTGAGGTTGATGAGGATTTCCTTCGGCTTCAGTTTCAATTATAGAAGAAATTCTTAGTACATCTATTTCCTCTTTTTTGAGGGCATTTAAGGCTAACTCAATATGGTTGCGTCTATCATCTAAATTTGAACCAAGTCCAAGATAAACTTTAGCCATGGAACTTTCTAATTCTTTCTATTGATTCCTTAATACGGTCTACACTTACCGTCAGTGCAAATCTTATAAAACCATCTCCGTTGGGGCCAAAACCAAGACCAGGTGTAACCACAATGCCATATTTATCAAGCAAGGTCTTGGATAATTCCATAGATGTATAGCCGGGTGGCACAGGGGCCCAGACATAAAAAGTGGCTTTTGGTTTATTTATATTCCAGCCAAGTTTTTTTAAGCCCTCTACCAGAACATCGCGACGCTCTTTATAAATAGATAAGAGTTCAGCGAGGTGATTTGTATTTGAGAGAGCGACAATGCCGGCAAATTGCACTGCCTTAAATATACCGGAATCAATATGGGATTTTACCTGCGCCAGACAATTAATAACTTTTTTATTACCCAGGGCAAAACCCATTCTCCATCCTGTCATATTATAGGTTTTGGATAACGAATGAAATTCTATTCCAATTTCCTTGGCACCATCTACCTCAAGAAAACTTACCGGTTTATAACCATCAAAGGCAATTTCAGAATAAGCCGCATCATGACAAATAATAATGTTGTTGTCCCGGGCAAATTTCACCGCGGCCTTAAAAAAATCTTTACTTGCTGTAGCGGTAGTTGGATTGTTAGGATAATTTAAAAACATCAATTTTGCCTTCCTGGCAACCTGAGGATCTATATCTTTAAAGACAGGCAGAAAATTATTTGCTTCTAAAAGCGGCATCAAATAAGGAACTCCACCAGCCAGAATTGTTCCTGATTTATAAGGTGGATAACAAGGATCCGGCACCAGAGCCACATCACCGGGATTCAGGAAAGCCAGGGGAATATGAGAAATGCCCTCCTTAGAACCAATGAGTGGCAAAATTTCCGTGTGGGGATCTACCTCCACGCCAAATCTTCCTTCATACCATTTTGCTGCTGCCTGGCGTAGCTGCATAAGGCCAAAATTTGTGGCGTATCTATGGGTTTTAGGATCCCGAGCGGCTTCATAAAGACGTTTGATTATATGTTCCGGGGTAGGAATATCCGGATCGCCAATACCAAGGTCAATCAAGTCTTTGCCTTTGGCAAACGCTTCTTTTTTTAATTTGTCCAACTGTGCAAAAAGATAGGGAGGTAAATTTTTTAATCTATCTGCTGTGTCTATTTTCAGACCCATATTTTCTTCCCTTGCATCAAAACATCCTGCATATCATATAGACCTTTTTTCTTATCACAAGCAAACTGCGCCGCTAAAAGAGCCCCCATGGCAAAGGCATCTCTGGACTGAGCATGATGCGCTAACTCTATGCGTTCTCCTTCCCCTGCAAATACAACGGTGTGATCTCCGATAATTTTTCCAGCACGGATGGCATGAATACCAATTTCCTTTTTTGGTCTGGGGCCGGTTTTTCCACGGCGCCCGCAACGAACAGCTTTTTTGAAATCAAGGCCAAGGGACTCACAAATAATTTTAGCCATAGTTAAAGCTGTTCCGCTGGGAGCATCTTTTTTCTGATTATGATGGGTCTCTATAATTTCGATATCATAATATGAACCTATCTTTTTTAAGATATCGGTCAATATTCCAAAAAGCAAATTAATGCCCAAACTCATATTGGATGATTTTACAATGGGAATTTTTGCCGAAGCCGCTCTGATTTTTTTCTCATCTGATTCACTTAAACCTGTTGTCCCGATAATCACAGGTTTCTTAAGAGCCAGGCAATCTTTAAGATGAGATATGGTTGCCTGTGGTGAGCTAAATTCAATTAAAACATCGGCATTTTCCAGCGCCTGGCGGCAATCGTCTGTAATGAATGCCCCCGACTTTTTGCCGTTTAAACATTGGCCCAGGTTTTTGCCTACATGCGCAGATTTTTTATTTTCTATCCCGCCGGCTAAAAAAAAGCGCCTATCCCGGAGAATAAGCCTGCCAATTCCCACACCCATTCTTCCGCAACAACCCGAAACAGCTACTCTAATCAATTTTCTAAATCCTTTCTATTTCCAATCTATGCAATGGTTTTGCCTCGCACATTACAAATCGTCGAATCCCTGTCCGCCTGGGCGGACAGGCTGAATTCTAACTATTAAACTCGTATTTTTCTAAAACAGCCTTTAATTTATTTTCGTTTTCCGGCTGCATCGGACAAAGCGGCAATCTCAATTTTCCATTTAATCTACCTATGATTTTCATGGCTGTTTTGACCGGAATAGGGTTAGTTTCAATAAACATTGCCTTAAACAAAGGAAATACTTCATAGTAAATTTCCCTGGCTCTTTCTAAATCATTATTCAAATAGGCATTAACTATTTCAGCCACCTGCCGGGGAATAATATTATTAGCTACCGAAACCACACCCCTGGCACCCACAGCCATCAAAGCCAATGTCATAGAATCATCTCCGGATAAAACACATATGTCACACAGAGAAAGTATTTTTGAAACCTGATCAACGCTTCCCGATGCTTCTTTAATAGCCACAATATTATCAATCTTAGATAACCTGGCTACTGTTTCCGGCAACATAGAAATGCCTGTGCGCGAGGGAACATTATAAAGCATAATTGGTATATCTACTTCCTGAGCTATTTTTTTATAATGTAAAAACTGGCCTTCCGGCGTTGGCTTATT
>CAYUDR010000143.1:0-2990 GCA_964443705.1 uncultured Planctomycetia bacterium
TTTTTCCCTTTATTTAAAAATTGGCGTCCCCAACCGGATTTGAACCGGTGTCGTCAGATCGAAAATCTGATGTCCTAGACCAGGCTAGACGATGGGGACGATATCTTTATCTCGTTTTTAAAAAATAGTCTTGATCAAAATTTATAACAGATGCCTGCGCCGAATTCGAGAGAGGAAACAAAATTAATCTCACAATTCAGATAAACATCTTTGTCTTTATTTAAATAAACATTCGCTCCAACAAAAATTCCTATCTTTTTATCTGAACTTACGTCGATGGAACCGCCTTTCTCCTCCTCTTCTTTCTGTTTAAATTTCAAGGTAGAATTTAAGTCAGCATATTTGATGCCAACGTAAGGGCCAAATCTGCTAAAAAATTGCTTACTTGCGTATGTACCCAATTGCCATTCACGCCAGTCGCGCTTGGATCCATCGCTAAAATTAGCTGTAGTATACAAAAAGTTTCCACCTATTGCGACTTCAAGTGGATTTTCCGGCTCTTTTAAAATCAGGCCTTTTAAGGAGACGCCAAAGGAAACACCACCTTTTAAATTAGCTGTTTCATCGGTAAATGGATTGGGATCAATTTTATTTAAATCCTGGTAGCCGATTTTAGCAAAAACATTTATTTTGTCAGTCAATCCATATCCGCGCGCATGATAAGCTCCCCAAGACTGAGATTTTACTTTTCCTCCCGCACATAACTTTTTCCTTTTTTATACATTAAACTGCAACAAAAACGGTGGGTTTATATTGTTATAACATTGGCTTGCTTATCCGTCGGCTATAAAAGAAACAAGTGGTGAGCCGCCCAGGTCTCGAACCTGGCACACCCGCCTTAAAAGGGCGGTGCTCTACCGGATGAGCTAGCGGCCCTGCTATAAAACAAAATTTTTTAAAAAAATATTTTTAATTTGTAATTTATTTTTAATTAAAATTGCAGAATTTCTTTTTCTTTTTCTTTTAGAAGATCATCTATCTTAGTAATATATTCATCAGTTAGTTCCTGGACTTTCTCGTGTCCTTTAAAAACTTCATCTTCCGAGAGAGTGGATGCTTCTTTTTCTTTATTCAGGCTCTCATTGGCTTCTCTTCTAATTGACCTTATAGAAACTTTTGATTCTTCAGTAAGCTTCTTTGTCAATTTAACCATTTCCTGTCTTTTTTCAGTGGTCAGTTGAGAAATGGGAATTCTAATTATCTTTCCGTCATTTGTGGGGTTAAAACCCAAATTTGATTTTAAAATAGCTTTTTCGATTTCTGAAACAATAGATGTATCCCATGGTTGAATTACAATTAAATGGGGCTGAGAAGCATTTATGGTCGCTAACTGTTTAATGGGAGTGGGGGTATCATAATAATTCACCCTTATTTCATCTACCATAGAAGCCGAAGCCCTTCCCGTCCGCATTTCATTTAATTCATGATGTGTAACATCGAGAGTTTTTTTCATTTTATCTTCAGCCCGTTTAATTATTTCTCCTAAAGTCATCTTATCGCCTTTTTTTTAACAAACAACGGTTCCGATTTTTTGACCCAGGACCGCCTTTTTAATATTGCCTTCTTTGGTAAAATTAAAAACTATAATGGGAATTTTATTATCCATGCACAGGCTAACAGCAGTAGCATCCATAACTTTCAGGCCTTTCCTGATGATATCTATGTAAGGAACCTTATTAAATCTTGTGGCGTTTTTATCTTTGTTGGGGTCTGCCGAATAGACACCATCAACTTTTGTGGCTTTCAGGATAACATCGGCATCTATCTCAGCCGCTCTTAAAGCGGCGGCGGTATCGGTAGTAAAATAAGGATTTCCGGTGCCACCAACAAAGATAACAACTCTTCCTTTTTCAAAATGTCTAATAGCCCTTCTTCTTATATAAGGTTCGGCCAGTTGATGCATCTCAATAGCTGTGAGCACACGCGTAACTACGTTCATTTTTTCGAGGGCATCTTGAAGGGCAAGACCGTTGATAACCGTAGCCAACATTCCCATGTAATCTGCGGTTGTTCTGTCTATGCTTTCTTTTTTTGATGTTGGGGCTCCCCTGAAAATGTTACCTCCCCCTAAAACAATAGCCACGTCTACTTTTAAATTTCTTAATTCTCTTATCTGCCTGGCAAGCTTGAGTAAAACCAGAGGCTCTATACCGTATTTCTTTGGTCCGCTTAAAGCTTCTCCGCTTAATTTTAAAATGACCCTCTTATATTTGGGGGCTAACTTTGCCAATTATAATTCCTCGCCTAATTGATATCTAACAAACCTGCGAATCACTACATTTTCTCCTATTTTAGCAATTTTCGATGTTAAGTAATCACCGACGGTTATATTGGTATCCCTGATAAAGGGTTGGGCCATGAGGCAAACTTCCTGAAAAAATTTTTCCAGTTTGCCTTCTACTATTTTTTCTTTTATCTTTTCAGGTTTATTTTTGGCCTGAGATCTATACAAATCTTTTTCTTTTTCAATTACATCTTGCGAAACCCGGCTTTTATCTATATAAAGAGGGGCGCTGGCGGCTATTTGCATAGCAAGATTTTTAGTCAACTCTTTAAAATCGTCTGTCCTGGCAACAAAATCCGTTTCGCAATTTACTTCGATCAATACACCTATTTTACTATTCAAATGCACATAGCTTTCTATTGCGCCCTCTCTGGCAATCCTGGTAGACTTTTTGGCTTTAAGTTCCACACCTTTCTTGCGCAAAAACAAAACAGCTTTTTCCATATCACCATTGCTTTGCTTAAGGGCCTCCTTGCAATCCATAATGCCGGCCCCCATCTTTTCCCTAAGTTGTTTTATATCTTTATTGGTAAAACTCATCTTTTTCCCCTTCATGATCATCTTTTAATATCAAGCCTCTTTTTCGATTTTTAATCTTTGGTTTTTTCCTGAACCTTTTTTTTATCGGTCTCTTTTCCGCCTTTTCCCTCTCTTGCCTCTTCTTTATTTTTAACACTTGAATTTTTAGAAAGTTTTGTTTCTGCTT
>CAYUDR010000144.1:0-2988 GCA_964443705.1 uncultured Planctomycetia bacterium
ATAAATTGCAGCCGTATTTTAAAGAAAGCTGATTTAAGGCAAAATATAGCCATGATGTCGCAAGATATTATCTATGTTCCCCGTAGTTTTATTGGTTCCTTGGAGATGTTTACTAATCAGATTTCGCCTGCTCTAAACGATGCTACAAACATACAACGGCTAGAGACCAGCCCTTGGTAAAACAGGAATCTCCACAAAAAACTCTCCTTAATTTAATCCTGAAGAGCAAAAAGTCCACCATTCCTTCCTATAACTGGCCTAGAATAATAGAAAAGGCACAAAGAGAAGGTTTAACCGCCCTTCTTTTTTATAGTCTCAAACAAAAAGGGCTCACTTGTATTTTAAACACGCAAACAAGAGAAAGGTTAGAAGAATTATATTTTAGCCAGTTAGGGCAAAATATACTTTTAATTGAAGAAGCTAAAAAAATACTCAGGGCCTTTGAAGAGAAAAATGTAGAAGCTATTTTGCTTAAGGGAATACACTTACAATCTCTATATCCCCAAAGCGGCCTTCGGCCAATGACAGATATTGACCTTTTTATTAAAGAAGAGGATTTTGATAAAGCAGTGGAGGTCATTAAGACTTTAGGATTTAAAGGCAATTATGGTTATAGGGAAGAGTATTTTAAAGAGAAGTTGATGGTGGATTTGCACACCTCTTTCATTAATGCCAACCGCATAAGTGCGCGCGCAAGCATTATCGATAAAGCCAACGAGGTTTTTTCTAAAGAAACTATAGATTTTAAGCTGGAGGGGCAGCGGGTAAAAATTCTAAATATTTATGATGAGATAATCTATTTATGCGCACATCTTTTTTTTCATCACGGCCTGCGCCGCCTTATCTGGTTTTTTGATATAAAACTTTTAATTGAGAAAAGTGCTGATTTCAACTGGAATAGGCTCTTTGAGCGGGCCCTGAGCTTCGGGCTTGAGAAGCCGCTTTTTATGTGCCTTTTATTGGCAAAGACAGAGCTGGGCTTAAAAATTCCGGATGAATTTTTAGAGAAGCAAAAACAAATTAAAATTAACAAAATTGAAAAAAAGATTTATGATAATTTATTTTCAGGCGAAGGCGAAAGCGCCTTTAGATATCTATTTACCTTTTTTATACTCAAAGGGTTAAGAAGAAGGGTTATATTTTTAAAAGAGCTGTTTTTACCCAGCCCCCAACTGTTGAAACTGATTTATTCGCAGAAAAAACCCAGGAGCCTAAGCGCTTGTTATTATGAGCACATTAAAAATATAACCCAGTTGGCTTTAAGGACCTTAAAGACCATCCTTTAATATGAAGATAGCGTCCCCGCCTCTTTAACTTTGCGAATAGCCAGTTTAAAAGAAAAAAGACTTACCGGTAAAAGAATTATACAGAAGATAGATAATGCTAAGATTTCAGCACCTAATTGGCTAAGCGAATAGCCTTTGTGGACAGCTAATTCTATAGATTTGATAGCATAGGTTACGGGAAGCAGATAAGAGATTTTTTTTAAAAAGTGCGGCAGAACATCTATGGGAAAATATACACCCCCCAGCAGTCCAAAAGCGGTATTCAGCAGCCAGGTAATCGGATTGCCCCTTTTAAAATAAGTTATAAAGGCAGCGGCCAAGACACCCAGACTGCTAAAAGAAATGATGGTTAAAATTAAAATAACCAGGATGGAGAGAATATTGGCATTTGAAAGGTCAAGCCCAAAAACTAAAGAGCCGATTAAAAGATAAATAAAGACGTTTAAGGAAGCAAAAAGGCAGTTCCAGATACTAATATAAAACAAGAGATGGCCTGGGGAGATGGGGCTGCTTAGTAAAAATTCAAAGGTTCCCATCAATTGTTCGTTTCTTAAGCGGGAGGCAATGCCGCTTAAACTGCTTCCCAGGTAACTAAAAAAAGCAATGCCTATTAAAACATAAGAGAAATAATCGCCGCCGTAAACAGAGAGACTTTTTGAAAATTTACCCCCGAATAGCTTATTGATAAAAAAGAAGATGGCAATATTAGAAAAAATAGCTACTATATTAAGTAAAAAAGAAAACCGGTAACTTATCTCCCCTAAAAACTCTTTTCTTAAATAAGCTCTTAACCTATCCATTTTTAAATTGTCCGCCTTGCTTTAGTGCCTTTAAAATGGTAGTTCGCTCAAAGGGTTTATTTTCAAGAAGTTTAAATACCCAGCCCTTTTTTAATATAGCAATTTTTTCAGCCAGAAATATGGCCTCATCAATATCGTGGGTGGCAAAGATTAAGGTTTTGCCCTGTTTTTTAATCAGGTTATCTTGTATAAAATTTCTCACAAATAAAGCCATCTCTACATCCAGGCTCTTGGTGGGCTCGTCCATAAATAAGATTTCAGGGCTATGAAGAAGACTTCTGGCTATGGCAAACTTTTGTCTTGTGCCTGTGGAATAGGTCATAAATTTAGTATTTAAAAAGTCATTCATTTGCAAAAGGTCGGATAGGAAAGATATTCTTTTTTTCGTTTCTTTTATGTTAAGCCCGAAAAGGCGGCCAAAGAAAAGCAGGTTTTCAAAGCCGCTTAATCTAAAATAAAAGCTCCTTTCACAATCTAATACCAGGCCGATATTTTTTTTAATTTTTTCGGGCTGCTTTTCTAAATTATATCCTTGAATTTGAATATGGCCCCGAGTGGGCAAAATTAAACCGCAGAGCATTTTTATTAGCGTGGTTTTTCCCGAAGCATTGGGCCCTAAAACAGCCAGGCTACACCCTTTTTTAACCTCAAAATTGATATTCTCGCAGGCAACAATCTTTGTAGGCTTGGCACAAAAAAGGAAGTTTTTTTTATAAAAGTATTTGGTTAAATGAGAGGCTTTTATAATATTGTCCATTTTTCTTTCTTTAGTCTATCATAAGTTAAATTCATCTGTCAATCGGGCTTTTATACCGATAATGTAATAAACTCTGCTGCCTTTTAGTAATTCATATATAAGCAAATATAACAAATTCTCGCTTTGATCAATTTTCTTAACGTAA
>CAYUDR010000145.1:0-506 GCA_964443705.1 uncultured Planctomycetia bacterium
GGTCGCTTTGGGTGTGCACGGTGTTACAAAACATTTAGAGTTGCCCTCATGCCGCTTTTAGAGAAGATTCACGGCTCAGTGCATCATTTTGGGAAATCGCCGAAAAAGATTTCAGGGTGTTTGAAAGAACAAAGCGAAATTCAACAAATTCAACATAGATTAAATATGGCCATAGAAAAAGAGGAATTTGAAAAAGCTGTGAAATTAAGAGATAAAATAAAAGAATTACAGAAGAGAAAAAGAAATGACGAAATTAAACGATCTGCTTAAAAATACAGGACAGTGGCTTAAGGGGACCGGTGCCAATTCAGACATTGTTATTTCCAGCAGGATAAGATTAGCCAGAAATTTAAATAAATTTCCTTTTACTGATTGGGCCGATAAAAAGAATCAGCAAACTGTCTTAGAGAAGATAAAAAAAGCTATTGATAAGAGTAGTTACTTTAAAAAATCTTTATTTTTGAGATTGGATGAATTAAATGACCTTGATAGACAGTTCTTGCTTG
>CAYUDR010000145.1:516-2983 GCA_964443705.1 uncultured Planctomycetia bacterium
AAAGGCATCTGATAAGCCGGGAATTAGCGACTAAAAAAGGGCCAAGAGCAGTATGTATTTCTGATAAAGAAGTATTTTCTGTCATGATTAACGAAGAGGACCACTTGCGCCTTCAGATAATCCAGCCTGGATTTGATTTCTCAGAGAGTTGGTGTCTTATTGACAGAATAGATAATGAATTGAGCTCTAATCTCGGATTTGCTTATTCGCCCAAACTGGGTTTTTTGACTGCTTGTCCGACCAATACCGGCACCGGTATGCGGGCTTCGGCTATGTTGCATTTACCGGTCCTGGTTATGAATAAAAGAATAGAAAAAATTTTGGAGACAATTACCAAATTGAGTTTTGTTGCCAGAGGCCTTCATGGGGAAGGCACCGAGGCCGCAGGTAATTTTTTCCAGATTTCAAATCAAAGGACTTTAGGAAGAAGTGAGGCGGATATAATCAATGATATAAAACGCATTATAAAGCAGATTATCGATCACGAAAGAGATTCGAGAACAAGATTACTTAAAAACAATTTATTGGAACTCGAAGATAAAATCTGCAGGGCTTATGGTATACTAAAGAATGCGCGCATTATCTCTTCTGGCGAAACCATAAGTTTATTGTCTATGCTTAAATTAGGAATTGACCTTGGGCTTATAAAAAGTGTCGGCCGTTCCTTGGTTAATGAGTTGTTTATTTTAGTTCAACCGGCTCATCTGCAAAAAGTCGAAGGAAAGGCGCTAACGTTGGAGGAGAGGGATTCAAAAAGAGCGCAGCTGATAAGGGAAAGATTAAAATAGAATACCGCAAGACAGATTTAAGGAGGTTATTAGTTAATGTTTGAGCGTTTCACAGAAAGAGCTAGAAAAGTAATTATACTTGCCAAGGAAGAAGCCAGACGGCTTAATCACGACTACATTGGCACAGAACACATTTTACTTGGTTTGGTAAAAGAAGGACAGGGTGTAGCTGCGGTGATTTTGCAAAATATGAATTTGGGCCTGCGTAAAATTCGGATTGAAGTGGAAAAATTGGTGAAAACCGGCCCTGCAACTAAAATAGTTGGTGATATGCCTTTTACGCCAAAGTCTAAAAAAGTTATAGAATTGGCTATGGACGAAGCGCGTAGTCTGGAACACAATTATATTGGAACAGAGCATCTTCTTTTGGGGCTGCTTAGAGAAGGCGAAGGTATTGCCAATCAGGTTCTGGTTAATCTAGGCCTGGATTTAAACAAGGTTCGAGCGGAGATAATGGGCCTTTTGGGTTCTGCCACTCCTGGTTTTTCATTTTCACAGTGGGGAAACACTCCAGATGGCAACACAAGTGTGCCTCCGGCGCCAAAGTCAAAAACGCCGGCTGTAAATGCCTTTGGCAGAGACCTTACAAAATTGGCTAGAGATGGTAAATTAGACCCGGTCATTGGCAGAGAATCGGAGATTGAACGGCTTATTCAAATTTTGGGCCGCAGAACAAAAAATAATCCTGTTCTTTTAGGGGAAGCCGGCGTGGGTAAGACAGCTATTGTAGAAGGGCTGACGCAGAAAATAGTCAAAATGGATATACCTGAGATATTAGCTGATAAAAGAGTAATTGCCATTGACCTGGCTTTGATGGTAGCCGGCACGAAATATCGCGGGCAGTTTGAAGAAAGAATAAAAGCTGTCCTGGATGAAATCAAGCGGGCGGAAAATATAATTGTTTTTATTGATGAAATTCATACGCTGGTCGGGGCCGGGGGAGCCGAGGGCGCCATAGATGCATCTAATATTTTAAAACCGGCTTTATCGCGAGGCGAAATTCAATGTATCGGCGCCACGACATTGAATGAATATAGGAAGAATATCGAGAAAGATGCCGCCCTTGAACGGCGCTTTCAAACTATAATTGTCAACCCTCCTACAGTGGATCAGACTATAGAAATCTTAAAAGGCTTGAGAGAACGATATGAAGCTCATCACAAAGTAAAAATAAAGGACGAGGCCCTGGAAACTGCCGCCAGGCTTTCCGATAGATATATAACCGGCCGCTTCTTGCCCGATAAGGCTATAGATTTAATGGATGAAGCAGGTTCAAGAGTTAAACTGCAATCAATGGTTAGCCCGCCTACCTTAAAAGAACTTGAGAAAAAAGCAAAATATTTAAGAGAACAAAAAGAAGAGGCAGTGGAGGCGCAAGATTTTGAGAAAGCAGCCGGTTTCAGAGACCAGGAAAGAGAGGCGCGCAGAGAAACGGAAGAGGCCAGGAGGGCCTGGAGCAAGAAAAAGATGGATAGCGAGAGAGTGGTTACAGCCGAAGACATTGCCCACATTGTCTCTAAATGGACAGGCATTCCGCTTTCAAGGCTGGAGCAGAAGGAAACAGAACGTTTAATACACGCAGAAGAAAGTATTCATAAGCGCGTAGTCGGACAAGACGAAGCCATTTCAGTTATCGCCAATGCTATCAGGCGTTCAAGGGCCGGCTTAAAAAATCCTCG
>CAYUDR010000146.1:0-2978 GCA_964443705.1 uncultured Planctomycetia bacterium
GAAAGGAGTAAATGCAGGCATCTTTGGAGATATAGACCTTAAGGAACATCGAGACTGGGTAGAGAGAATCTGCAGGGATGTTGGGATAAAACCCATGCTGCCGTTATGGCAGAGAAAAAGAGAAGAGATTTTAAGAGAATTTATACAGGCAGGTTTTAGGGCAATGGTTGTTACAACCGCAGTTAATTTTCTGGGCATTGAATGGCTGGGACGACAGATAAACCGGGAATTTATAGAAGACCTGAAAATCCTGAAAGACATAGACCTCTGCGGAGAAAAAGGCGAATATCACACTTTTGTCTATGATGGGCCAATTTTCAAAAAACCGGTGGAACTCGTTATTGGAAAGAAAATATTAAACAATAAACATTGGTTTTTAGGGCTTGAGTTTAAAAAAGATAAACAGCATATTTTTTAGAGCGAGGAAGATTAAGTGAACAAAAAATTACTTTTAATAATTTTATTTAGCATTATTTTTCTAAAGGTTAATTCTTTTGCTCTGGCAGCCAGTAATTTTGCAACCAGGGTCTTAGAATACGGTCCCGGAGCCGATGTCGGCAGTTATAATAATCCCTGCTTGGCTTTGGGTGCACCAGCACCTAACGGGACTCCCGGCGCTCCGGATAATTCTTCAGTGGTTTCGCTGGGAGGATTTGGCGGTTATATCACCTTAGGATTTGACCATCAAATTGAAGATAACCCTTCAAACCTTGGTAACCGGGATTTTATTATCTTTGGCAATTCTTTTTATGTTAACGGCAATGAATATATCCATGCCCAGGAACCGGGATATGTAGAGGTAGCTGCGGATAGTAACGGTAACGGTTTGGCAGATGACACCTTTTATCTCATTCCCGGAATTCCAAATCCGGGAATTCCGGCCCCTTTTCCTATCAGCGATAATTATTGGGGAGTTAACGGAGTTGACCACAGGGATTATTTTACAAAAGGTTATGCAGACGTAACGCCCACGCTGGGAGAAAGCTACGGCAGCGCCTTGGTGCCGGATGACCCCTGGACGGTCGGCATTACGCCTGGTTCGAGGGGCGGCGATGCCTTTGACATTGCCGATGCCGTAAATGCAAGCGGTGACCCGGTTAATTTGTCTTATGTAGATTTTGTAAGAATAACTACGGCCATCGATGCTTCCTGGCCATGCGGTACAGCTATAAGTGCAGAAGTTGATGCTATAGCCAACGTAGCGGCTGTGCCTGAACCGGCAACGGGGATAACGGTACTTATGGGATTGCCGCTGTTAATTAGACATAGTCTATGGTCAAAGAAAAAAGGAAGGGGGCATAAAAACTAACTTTTAAAAGAATATGTTTTAAACTAAAATAAACAAGAGGAGGATAATTGAATGAGAATTACTAAATTATTTATTTTGGCGGCCGGGGTTTATTTTTTGGGCGCTTCTTCAGTTTTAGCCGACCCTGTGTTTACTGCACCTGCAGGCTATACAAGCAGTGTTTATTATACACACTCAGGCGCAATTCAGAATTTTGATTTTGATGCAGCCGGCAACCTTTATCTTTTTAAAGATAATAGGTATATTACCAAATATTCTGGTGGAGGCGAAACCACACTTTATGACTACGGAAGTAGCACTTATGGCAGCTTTTTGACCGTTAAGGGCGGCACGGTTTATTTTGGAGAAAGTTCTGGCGGCACGGTTAAATCCATACCTACCACCGGCGGTTCTCCTTCAGATTTATTTACCCTCACCGGCAATTATGATATGGTTTTTAATAACTCAGGGCAGGCTTTTCTATCAGCCAATCCCGGCGGCATGAGCGGTGAAAACAAAATTTATTATTGGAATGGCACCACCACCGATTTAATCGGTGATATGGGAGGATATTCTGGACCTCTGGCTTTTGACCGCAATGACAGTTTCTTTTATGGCTTTCCAAATTATGGCGCTGGCGAGGTTGTTTATTTTACCTCTGCTCAGATTGCTGCTGCCATAGCCGATAACGACCCTGGCATAGCTGAACTTGGTTCCGGCGACTGGAGCAGTTATGTTAGCGGTTTAGATGCCTGCAGTGGATTTGTTTTTGATGATGATACCGGAACCCAGGATTTATTTTCTTCGTCCTGGCAGGAAACAGTGAGCCGGGTATATGGGCTAAATTCCTCGGATGCTTTCGGTACAGGCGACAGCCCTTCCTTTATGCGGTTTGTTGCTGGACCAGGAGATTTTGAGCCTTATGCCGGGGAAGGCGGCGGTTCATTATATATACTTACTACCGATTGGACAGCCGGTAACAGCATAATTTATAAAGTGCATTCTATTCCCGAACCGACAACCGCTCTTTTATTAGCAACTGGCTTGATGGGGATGTTCGCTATCTCGATAAGAAAGAAAAAATAGTTTTGAGGTAAATAATTTTTTTGATGCATTATTTTATCTATGAAACCTAAGATATTTAAGATTAATATAGTTTTAGTAGTAGTGATTGCTATTTTCACTGCTTCTGTAGCCCTGGCAAATTTTGGTGGATTAATTGCCCAAATAAAAAAATCACTATTTCGACCAGATGTTCACAAAAGCCCGCCCTTCGATTACGTTTGTACAACACCCAAAACCCTTCAAGATAAAAATGGCCAGAGAAAGACCGAACCAATTAAAATCCCCATTGCGTCTGTCGTCAAACCAGAGATAGAAAAAGCCACTCTAAAAAACACTGACCAAAGGCCGGTCTTCATCCGCTCTCATAAAAATAGAGACGATATTTATTCGCCAGACGTTTTTCTATCATCTTCTATCAGAAGTCAAAACGAGGTCACTGAAAATGTTTTGGTTGAAGAGGGTCTTAAGATTATAATTAAATCTTTGCCAGAAGCTGTAAGGGGAGAGAAATACAATACCCAATTAATAACAGTTGGCGGTAGCCCTCCCTATAAATGGAAACTCTTCTCAGGAAGACTGCCTTTAGGGATTTGTCTTGATGAAGAGGCAGGAGTATTATACGGTA
>CAYUDR010000147.1:0-2901 GCA_964443705.1 uncultured Planctomycetia bacterium
CGCCCCCTCTGGTAGCTTGGAAATAATCCGATTGAGATGGGGAAATATTTCCAAGGCCCGGCCCTCCTCTTGACATATTAACTATAACCGCCGGCAGTTGACAGCCGGCCAGATATGAAATGCCTTCCTGTTTTAAGCTAATACCCGGACTCGAAGAAGAAGTCATAGCACGCTCACCTGTCAGTGAAGCCCCAAAGACCATACTTATAGCGGCTAGTTCGCTTTCGGCCTGAATAAATACACCGCCCACCTCACGCATCCTCCTGGCCATATGGGCGGTTAATTCATTTTGAGGCGTTATGGGATAGCCGGCATAAAATCTGCAGCCGCAAAGTACGGCAGCTTCTCCTATAGCCTCATTTCCGCACATTAATACTCGTTTTTCGCTCACCTTTCTACCTCAATAGCTGCTTCAGGGCACATAATTGCGCATTGCGCGCAACCGGTACATTTACCCTTTTTGTCTATAAATTTCACTGTGTATACACCTCTTTTATTTAGTTTCTTAGATAATTTTATACTACCCGTCGGACAGAAAACCATACAAAGCTTACAGCCCTTACAAAGATCCTGGTTTATTTTAACTCTATCCACTTTTTAACGCGCTCCTCCCCATTTAAGTTTTTCGCGCAAAATTTTAAAATAATCTCTTTTATCAGACGAAATTAACCTTATTTTTTTTAAAGATTTTTTTATCTTAAGGGTATCTTTTTCTTCAAGGGGAATAAATTCTTGTCCGTCAACCGTCAGCACTATTTTTCTTGCTTCTTTACCAATGGGAGAAATAGAAATCTGCGAATTTTCATTAACAACCAGCGGGCGATTACTAAGGGTATGGGGACAAATAGGCGAAATAACCACGCACGGTGTCGTTGGCCCAACTATAGGGCCGCCGGCTGAAAGCGAATGTGCTGTTGAGCCGGTGGGCGTGGCCACAATCAAACCGTCACAAAGATAAGAAGTTAGAAATTTCCCATCGATATCTATGCGCAAGGTCATTATCCTCGAAACAGCTTCCTTGGTAATAACAACATCATTAAGGGCCTTAAAAGCGCCAATTTTTTTATTGTTTCTATAAAGAAAAATTTCAAGTAGGCTGCGAAACGAAAAATGGGTTTTGCCTTTTAAGGTTTCATCTAAAATTTTCAATGCTTCTCCGGGGCCTATTTCAGTCATAAATCCAAAATCACCTACGTTAATTCCAATGATGGGTATATTTTTTTTGTCTATGTATTTTATAGCACTAAGCAGGGTTCCGTCTCCACCCAGAGTTATAAGCAAATCGCAATCTTTCACGGCATTTTCCCTGCCAACTTTTAATTCATCTAAAACTAAAAGTCCCCTTTTTTCAATGAAGCGAGCTATCTTCCGGCTTAAGGGTAAGGTTTTTTTCTTTCCGGTATTTAGAATAATGCCTATTTTTTTTATCATCAAATTTTTCCTAAAACAGCTTCTGCGATACCGGCGGCATCCAGATTGCACATTTTAAGTAGAAGTTCTCTGTTTCCATGAGTAATAAATTTATCAGGGGTGCCTAATAATTTAACTTCCGCGTGTAAGTTTTTCCTTTCATAAAATTCCAAAACCGCGCTGCCAAAACTGCCGCGAACACAAGCCTCTTCGGCAATGATTATTTTCTTAAATTCTTTTGCTAGTCTCTCCAGCATTTCTTCATCTAATGGCTTAATAAAACGAGCATCTATTACTTCTACTTCAATGCCTTTCTCTTTAAGTATACGCCGTGCCTCAATAGCAGCTGAGGCTCTATCTCCAACACAAACGATAACTACTTCTTTGCCTTTTTCCAGCACCTGGGAACGGCCAAATTCTATTTTTCTTTTCTTAAACTCAAAATCTCCGGTTTTATCTTTAGGATAGCGGATGGCTATGGCTCCTGGGATATCCAGTGCAGTCTGAAACATTAATGAAAGTTCTTCACCGCTTCTTGGGGCCATTATAACCATATTCGGGATGTGGCGCAAATAGGCCAAATCATAAAGGCCATGATGAGTAGGGCCATCTTCACCGGTAACGCCGGCACGGTCTATAGCTAAAATAATTTTTAGATTTTGTAAGGCTATGTCATGAATTAACTGATCATAGGCCCTTTGCAAGAAAGTTGAATAAATAGCGACAATAGGAATAAAACCGGCCCGCGCGAGCCCTGCGCAAAAACCTATGCTATGCTGTTCTGCTATGCCCACATCAAAAAATCTATCCGGAAATTCAGATGAAAATTGTTTGAGGCCTGTGCCGCCCGGCATAGCGGCTGTAACAGCGACAATTTTAGGATTATGCCTGGCTATTTCAACAATAGACTTGCTAAAAGCATCTGTAAAGGTGATTTCTCCCTTTTTGGGCCTGGATTTATAGGTACCATCTTTTATATGAAAGGGCTTTGCGCTATGAAAACGGGCAGGTGAGGTTTCTGCCGGAAGATAACCTTTGCCTTTGCGAGTTATAAAATGAACAATTTTCGGTCCCTTTATGCGCTTTATATCTTTGAGCGTGCGAATGGCCAAGTTTATATTATGCCCATCAATGGGCCCAAAATACCGAATGCCCATTTCTTCAAAAAATATACCGGGAACAACTAAATTTTTAAGTCCTTCTTCAAAACGCCTGGCTGCCTCTGCCACTTTAGGACCTACCTTGGGAATTTTCCCAAGAAATTCCTTTAACTCTTTCCGAGTTCTATCAAAAAGGGGATTGGTTAAAATGCGGTTGAGATATTTGCTTAGAGCGCCCACGCTGGGGGAAATAGCCATTTCATTGCTATTTAAGATAATAATCATATCTTTCTGCAAGTGCCCTGCGTAATTTAAGGCCTCAAATGCCATCCCGCCTGACAAAGAACCATCCCCAATTACAGCTATAAGCTGCTCCTCTGTTCCTTTTAAA
>CAYUDR010000148.1:0-2896 GCA_964443705.1 uncultured Planctomycetia bacterium
GTGAGAGAGGCATTACAATTAAGGCCAGCGCTGTACGCATTGAATATAAAGCTCAAGATAATAATACATATATCCTCAATTTAATTGATACACCCGGTCACGTTGATTTTAGCTACGAGGTTTCCAAGGCGCTTTGTGCCTGCGAAGGAAGTTTGCTTCTGGTAGACGCCTCTCAGGGAGTAGAGGCTCAAACCGTAGCCAATCTATATCTGGCTAAAGAACATAATCTTGTTATTATTCCGGTTATAAATAAAATAGATATTAAAAATGTTGATATCGAAAAAGTTAAAGAGCAAATCAGAACAATTCTCAAATTAAAAGAAGAGAAAATTTTACTCGCCAGCGGAAAGGAAAGTATAGGCGTTGAGGAAATTTTAGGTGAGATTACAAAAAGAATACCGCCGCCTGGAGGCAATGATGGTAATCCTCTTAGAGCGCTTATTTTTGATTCTAGTTATGATATCTACAGGGGAGTAATTATCTATGTGTGTATCAAAGACGGCTTTCTTAAAAAGGGGCAATTGATAAAGATGATGGTTAGCGGCAAAACTTATGAGGTTTGTGAGGTAGGAGTCCTAAGACCCGGGCCTCAAAATGTAGAAGAACTTCATTGTGGTGAAGTAGGTTTTCTGACCGCTAATATTAAAGAAGCCAAAGAAATAAATATAGGAGATACTATAACCTCTGTTAAGAAATCAGCTTCTGCGCCGTTGCCTGGATACAAGCAGGTTAAACCGCTTGTTTTTGCTTCTTTTTATCCGATCAATGCTAAAGATTTTAATCTGTTAAGGGAGGCGTTAGAACGCCTTCGTCTTTCGGATTCTTCCTTTACTTTTGAGCAGGAATCGTCGATGAGTTTGGGGTTTGGTTTGCGGTGTGGTTTTCTCGGACTTCTGCATATGGAGATAATACAGGAGCGGCTTGAGCGGGAATTTAA
The DNA here is from genome assembly GCA_964443705.1 of uncultured Planctomycetia bacterium. Lineage (GTDB taxonomy): Bacteria > Omnitrophota > Gorgyraeia > DAOVKU01 > DAOVKU01 > DAOVKU01. The sequence goes on from CAYUDR010000148.1 coordinate 938, forward strand.
TTTGAGTATTTTGGTAACTACGCCAAGCGTGGTTTATAGAATTAAAAATGCAACCGGCCAGATAGAAGTTATAGAAAATCCTTCAAGGTTACCTGAGCTCTCAGACATAAAGGAATTTCAGGAACCGTGGATGCGAGCCTTTATTATGATTCCACAGGAGGCAATAGGTGCTATCTTTAAACTTTCGCAGGAAAGAAGAGGCATTTATAAATCCACACAGGTACTCAGTGAAAGCAGGTCAATGCTAATATATGAATTTCCTCTAAACGAAGCCATTGTTGATTTTTATGATAATGTAAAGTCTATAACTAAAGGTTATGGATCATTTGATTATGAGTTTATCGGATACAGAGTAGCTAAACTCGTAAAATTGGATGTTTTGATAAATGGCGAATCTTGTGATGAATTAAGCTTGATTGTCCACAAGGAAAAGGCATATCAAAAAGGCAAAAAATTAGTTGAGGCATTGGCTAAACATATTCCGAGGCAGTTATTTACTGTTAACATCCAGGCAGCTATTGGCAAAAAAATAATATCCAAAGCAAGCGTTAGGCCATTTTCCAAACACGTAACTGGTAAGTGTTACGGTGGAGATATAACCAGAAAGCGAAAACTATGGGAAAAACAAAAGAAAGGAAAAAAGAGAATGAAGCAATTTGGTAAAGTTCAAATTCCTCAAGAGGCCTTTATGGCCGTGGTGAAGATATGATGAACAAAGAAAAAGGAACCAAGAAAAAATCGGTTTTCAGAGAATATGCAGAGTCGATATTAATTGCTGTAGTTCTGGCTTTGATTATTCGCACATTTTTCGTGCAGGCCTTTAAGATACCGTCGGGTTCTATGAGGCCGACCTTAAAAGAAGGAGATAGAATACTCGTTAATAAATTAATTTATAGGTTTAACGAGCCGGAAAGAGGAAGTATCGTTGTTTTTAAATACCCCCTGGAACCCAAAAAGGACTTTATTAAAAGATTAATAGCTACAGAAGGAGAAGAGGTCCAGATAAAAGACGGTAATATCCACATAAACGGCAGGCTCATCAAAGAGCCTGTTATTAAAAACATATACTATTTTAACGGAGGAAAGTTAAAAAATGAAAATAGTTCTATTGTAGTACCGCAAGGGTCTTATTTTGTACTCGGAGACAATAGTGCTAATAGCCGCGATTCCCGATATTGGGGATTTGTTCCAGAAAAAAATATAGTAGGTAGGGCCTTTGTAATTTACTGGCCTCCCAGGCGCATAGGTTTGACAAAATAGTTGAATGTTAATATTTCTTATGATATACTCATATGACAGGAAGAGAGAAAAGAATAAGGGGTGATAAGATAAAATGCGAACGATAAAAATATCAGTTCTAATTCTTTGTGTTATAATGTGTTGCGGATGCACTACCACCCAAAAAGGTGCAGCACTTGGAACACTTACGGGTGCCGGATTAGGTGCTATTATAGGCCATCAGTCCGGCCATGGCGGAGAAGGCGCGGCTATTGGTGCGGCAGTGGGTGCTTTAAGCGGAGCTCTAATCGGTGACCAGATGGATCAGGGCAAGCAGGCAGGTGGCAGTAAACAGAAAGGTGAAAAATTCTGTCCTATTTGCGGCGCAACCTATCCGGCTGACGTAGAATACTGCCCAAAAGACGGCGCGCTGTTGGAGTGGAAAGGCGGCAGCCCAGAAAATGTCGAGTAGAAATTGATAGCGGTATTTTTTTTCACAGGCACAAAGGTTAGACTTTCGTGCCTTTATTTTTAACGCAAGGAAGAAATTGACACTTGCTAACAGGCTTTCTATATTTAGAATATTAAGCACTCCTTTTTTCGTAGCCGCTTTAATATATTATAATCCTCAGAGAGACTACTTAAGGTGGATAGCTCTGGGGATTTTTTGCATGGCGGTTTTAAGCGATCTGGCAGATGGATTTATAGCCAGAAAGCTAAAACAAAAAACCACATTAGGCT
>CAYUDR010000149.1:0-2869 GCA_964443705.1 uncultured Planctomycetia bacterium
GGATATTATTAAAAAAAACAATAAAAAATTATCTTCATCATTAAGTAATAATTCATCATTATCATCAATTTCTTCAGTTTTTTTGAATTCAATATCTTCAAATCAATTATCAAAAAATAAACAAATAAAAAAATCTGAAGAAAAAAAGGAACAAGAAAAAGAAGAAAAAAAGGAAGAAAAAAAGGAAGAAGAAGAACCACAAAAAGAAATACAAGAAGAAGAAGAACCACAAAAAGAAATACAAGAAGAAGAAGAAAACGAAGAAGAAGAAGAAGAGGAAGAAGAAGAGGAAGAACAAGAAGAAAAAAAAGAGATAATTATAGATAAAAAAGAAAAAAATAAAAATAATTTATTTAGAAATATTGATGGAATGAATATAAATAGTCCATATTATTTTCAAACAAGAATAAAAGAAAGAGCACCTTATATTTTTTTAACTGAAAATGAAGATAAAACTTCAAGTTATTCAAGATTATGTCCTTCAAATATAAAAAGACAACCCGTATTATTAAATAAAGATGAACTTAATGAAATAAATAAAAACTATCCAAACTATGCTCGCAATAACCAAAATAATTACTAAACCTATAATTAAAACTTTTTTCAATATCTTCCTCCTTCACTAACTGAATCCGCCTTAGGCGGATAAATTCAGACAAATGATTTAGTTCGCTCTTCGAAGCTCGCTAAATCATGTCTTCATTTAATTCAATAAAACAGCCACCAAAATACCGATTAAAGTGCCGGCCAGCACCTGAACGGGCGTATGTCCTATAAGTTCTATGAGTCTATTTTCTTCAACGTGTTTTTTTAAATAAATATCCTCCATCATCTTATTTAAAATTTCTGCCTGTTTGCCGGTTGCCTGGCGTACTCCCTGTGCATCAAACATAACAATTATAGCAAAAAAAAGTGTCACAGCAAATATGCCTGAATCAAATCCAAAATTTAAGCCCACGGATGTTGCCAGCGCAACTACGCCTGCCACATGAGAAGACGGCATACCTCCGGTGCCCACAAACCACTTAAAGTTAAAACCCTTTTCCCGAATCACTCCAAGAAAAACTTTGATGCTCTGGGCTATTAACCAGGCTATGATGCTAATCCAGAAAATTTTATTATGTGCTATATCGGCAAAAAAATTTCTCATTATAATTTTGTTATTATAACCCAAAATATGCTTGAATGCAACCATTTAATCTTAGATATTCGCTACTCGCAAAAACTATATTATTAAATATATAGAATCTAAAATCGAGTTCCGACTATTTTATTTCTTGACTAATATTAATTCCTATGTTATTTATTTAAAAAGATAAAAAATAAATGTTATCTAAAATTCTATCCTTTACCATAGTCGGCATTGAAGCTGTGCCCGTTGAAATTGAAGTTGATATAAAGAGGGGCCTGCCGGCGGTTGTGGTTGTGGGCCTGGCGAACACAGCTACCAAAGAGAGCAAAGACCGTGTGAGCGCGGCTGTACGAAACTGTGACTTTAAATTTCCCCCGGGAAGAATCACCTTTAACCTCGCCCCCGCTTCTCTAAAAAAAGAGGGTGTGTTTTTTGACCTGCCTATGGCCATCGGGGTACTTGCCTGCTCAAAACAAATCCAACCTCAAAATTCAAATAAATACTTTTTAATCGGGGAACTATCTTTGGACGGCAGATTGCGCCCTATAAAGGGCGGCCTTTCGATTTCGTGGGCAGCCTATAAATACTTTAAGGAAAGAAATGTGGACGGAGCGCTGATTTTACCAGCCGAGAACTCTCAAGAAGCAGCCATCTTAAAAAACATAAAAGTCTATGGTTTTTCACACCTAAAAGAGGTAATTGCTTTTTTGGAAGGCAGATTAGAAGTTAAAGAAGTTAAGTTTAAAGCCAAAAAGTACTTTAATCAAAATATCTCATACGACGTTGACTTTGAGGATGTCAAAGGTCAGTCCTTTGCCAAGCGAGCCATGGAAGTAGCTGCTGCCGGTTCTCACAACACCCTGCTCATTGGCCCTCCGGGTTCCGGTAAATCCATGCTAGCCAAAAGACTGCCAACAATCTTGCCGGAATTAACACTCGCAGAGGCCGTAGAAACCACTAAAATTCACAGTATAATGGGCCTATTGAAAAAAGGAAAACCGCTTATAGAAAAGCGTCCTTTTAGAAATCCGCATCACAACACCTCAGATGCCGGTTTAATTGGCGGCAGGAGTATTCCTAAGCCGGGAGAAATAAGCCTGGCCCATAATGGGGTTTTATTTTTAGACGAACTTCCGGAATTTAACCGCTCCTGCCTTGAATCTCTCAGGCAGCCTCTTGAGTCGGGTTTTATCCATATTTCACGTTCAAGCGCCTCTTTAAGATTCCCTTCTAAATTTATGCTGCTCGCAGCCATGAATCCCTGCCCATGCGGTTATTTCACCGACCCTAAAAGGGCCTGCCGCTGCCAGCCATATCAGATTCAGAAATATCTATCTAAGATATCAGGGCCTCTCTTAGACAGAATTGACATTCACATAGAAGTCCTGCCTGTAAAATATCAACAGATGAGAGGTAAGGTCAAGGAAGAGTCATCATCTGAAATAAGAAAAAGGGTAAATAAGGCCCGAAAGATACAACTTAAGCGATTTAAGGGAAAGAAAATCTTCGCCAATTCTCAAATGAAACCCAAACACCTAAAAAAATACTGTGAGCTTGACGAAGAATCAAATAAACTACTTAAGGCGGCCTTCGAAGAACTGGCGATTTCAGCCAGAGGGCTGGATAAGATTTTAAAGGTCTCAAGGACTATCGCTGACCTGGAGGAAGCTGAAAATATCGCCTCTCACCACCTTGCCGAAGCTGTTAATTATCGTATGTTGGATAGGCAGTTGTTTA
>CAYUDR010000150.1:0-2846 GCA_964443705.1 uncultured Planctomycetia bacterium
CGCGTCTTTTATTTTTGTTCCTTTAATAAATTCGTCGTGTCCCTCGCGTATACTCTCTGCAATTAAAGTGGTGATTAACTTAATAGATCTGATAGCATCGTCATTTCCCGGAATAGGATAATCAATTTTTTCCGGGTTGCAATTTGTATCAACTAAAGCCACTACCGGGATTCCCAGTTTCTTTGCTTCTTTGACAGCTATTTCCTCTCTTTTAGAATCAATAATAAAAACAGCTGAAGGAAGTCTTTCCATGTCTTCTATGCCTGATAGATTCTTCAGGAGCTTTTCTAACTCTTGATTTAAGCGTGCCAACTCCTTCTTGCTCATTTTTTGGGTTTCTGCCCCTTCTTTTTTCTGCCTCAAGTACTTCAATTTTTCCACACTCTTGCGGATAGTTTGAAAATTAGTCAAAGAGCCGCCGAGCCATCTATGACTAATGTAAAACATAGAGCACTTTTTAGCTTCTTGTTCAATTATTTCCTGAGCCTGCTTCTTTGTGCCTACAAAAAGAATACAACTACCTTCACTGGCCGCTTCTTTTAAAAAATTGCGCGCTTCTTCTAAATAGCGATCGGTCTTTTGAAGGTCTATAATATGAATACCGCCTTTTTCGCCAAAAACAAACTTTTTCATTTTTGGATTCCAGCGCTTGGTCTGGTGTCCAAAGTGCACACCTGCTTCTAAAAATTGTTTAATCAGTGTCTCTTGCAATTTTTTCTCTCCTTACTTTAGTTAGTTTTTATACTAAACCATTTTTCAAGACAGAGTATTATAACACATCTTTGCCTTTTTTCAAGTCTTTTTTATCTCAATCTCCGGCCTTCATTGCTCTCTGAACTGCATCTCATATAAGCTTTTATAAAGACCTGCTTTTCCAATCAGTTGCTGATGCGTTCCTTCCTCAATAATTCTACCTCCTTCTATAACTATAATTCTATCAACATTTCTGATTGTTGAAAGCCTGTGAGCAATAACAAAAACCGTTCTTCCCTTTATTAAATTATTAATTGCTTGCTGTACCAGCATTTCTGAGTGTGTATCTAGCTGCGAAGTGGCTTCGTCCAGGATTAAAATGGGTGGATTTTTCAAAATAGCTCGGGCAATGGCCAACCTCTGTTTTTCTCCTCCGGAGAGCTTAAAACCTCTATCTCCCACTATGGTCCCATATCCAAGCGGTAAATTCACTATAAAATCGTGGGCATTGGCTATTTTAGCCGCTTTTTCTATCTCTTTCTGACTTGCTGTTGAACCGTAGGCAATATTTGCTTTCACTGTATCGTTAAAAAGAATAGTTTCCTGCGTAACCATACCTATCTGGCTTCTTAATGATTTTATGGTTGCCTTTTTTATATCCTTGCCGTCAAGTAAAATTTTACCTTTAGTTGGGTCATAAAAACGGGGCAAGAGATTTACCATGGTAGTCTTACCTACACCGCTTGGGCCTACCAGGGCTACGATGTCACCACATTTAACTTTTAAGTTGATATCCTTTAAGACATGTTTATCTTCATAGCCAAACCACGCCCCATCAAAAACAATATCTTGCCTAATTGCTTTTATATCAACAGCTTCCTTGGACTCTGAGATAGTAGGCGGGGTATCGAGTGTGTCGAATATCCTGGTAGCCGCAGCCAAGGCCTGTTGATTTATGGTGTGTATTTTGGAAAGCCGCTTAAAAGGAGTGGTCATCTGTGATATGCAGCCTAAAAAAGCAAAAAAAGCGCCTGGGTCAAGCGTTCCCTGAACTACGGCTTTACCCCCTACAAGCATAATCCAGGCGGCGCATACCACAGTTATAAATTCGGTTAAGGGGCTGACAGAAATTGTGCGCTTGGCAGACTTAAGCATAATTTTAAAAAAAGACTGATTCTCATTTTTGAATTTATTAACTTCGTAGTTTTCCATCGAAAAAGCCTTAACAATCCTTATGCCGGAAAATGTTTCAAAAAGAATGGCGTTTATATCAGCCATTTTCTCCTGGCTCATAGTACTAATCCTGCGCAACCGCTTACCTATTTTAATGATCGGGAAAATAATCAAGGGTATTATCAAAAAGGCAATCAGAAGTAAAGAGGGCGGAATTTTAAAATTAACAAGTATAAAACGCAGCCAAACAAACAAAACTATCAGTTGGATGCTTTGAAAGATTAAATCTTTCAAGCCTTCTGAAATTGCATTCTGGACAACCCCAACATCGAAAGTAATTCTCGAAACAAGGTTTCCGGCTTTACTGCGGGAATAAAAACTTAAATTTAAACCTAATAATTTTTTATAGAGTTTATCTTTAATATCGCGAACCACGCTAAGGCTTAACTTACTAATTAAAAATTCTTGCAAAAATGTAAAAATTCCTTTTAAAAAATAGGCCGTAACTAAAACTATTATAAGCACATACAACAATTGCAATCTCTCAAACGAATTGAGATACTCTATCAATTTTACTATAAGGGAACCGGCTTCGGTGGGCACTTCGATTTGCTTACCGGCAATAATTCGTGTTATAAAAGGGATTATAAGCCCCACGTTGGCTGCGGTGCTTACAATGGTGGTAATTCCCATAAAAACAATCGTGGTTACCAATATCCAAATATAAGGCTTAACAAATTTTAAAAGTCTTAAGTATTCTTTCATTATTCCACCCTTGGAGTTTTTCTAATTTTACCATAACTGACATTCTTTCTCAAGAGAAATTCACTTTACTTGGAACATAAGCTCGGCACAGATTTTTCCGCACCTGTTTGCCTGGGCAGAGATTAGCGCAAATTGATTGTCTATGCCAATCTGTTTTTTGGATAGCGTAAAATAGTTTGTTGCCTTTGAGGCAAATATAACGAATTAGAGCTTAT
>CAYUDR010000151.1:0-2846 GCA_964443705.1 uncultured Planctomycetia bacterium
AGTAACGCCGGAAGCATGCCACAATTGCCAAGTTTGCATTCAGATTTGCCCTAATAGAGCCATTAAGTATGTAGATAAATAGAAAAGATATTAAATTTTTAAAAAGCATTAATGTGCTGTAAGTGGATAGAGAGAAGTTTACAAGTTATGAAATTTATCTGGGTGGGGAAGCAGTAAAAACATTATCAATGAAGTAAATATATCTCTGGGTGAATATGGTAATTAAGAAAAGAAAACAAAGTATTGTTACTAAGATTGGGGATAAGGGATACACTTACGTATATTCCGGAGAGAAATCAAGTAAAGATGGTTTAAGGCCCCAGGTGGTAGGAACAATGGATGAACTTGGTTCTTTTTTAGGCTTGGCTAAAAGCTTGATTAAGGATAAAAGGGAGAGAAATTTTTTAAGGGAGGTGTTAGATGTTTAAGGTAGATAAAGAAAAATGTGTAGGATGCAGTGCTTGTCTAAATGTTTGTCCAGTTTCTGCAATATCAATGACTGACGGTAAAGCTGAGATTGATGTTGCTGCGTGTTCAAACTGTGGAAGGTGCGCTCAAGTTTGCCCTCAGGGTGCAATTTATTCTGATATGAAAACGCAAGGCCGTTTTGTCCCAAATCAAGAACAGGTTTTTCCTAAGCCTGGTTTTGGTATGGGCGGCGGTATAGGTAGAGGTTTAGGAAGAGGAATGGGGCGCGGTTTAGGAAGAGGCCCTCGTGATGGGAGAGGTCGCGGTAGAGGCGGCGGAGGCAGAAAGTGAACCCCGTTAGAAAACCTACCCTGTTAGAGAATGCCACTGATATAGCTGGCGGAAATAGTAGAGAAATTGTAACGGTGATATAAAACTACTATCTGATGATATTTTTCTAACGGAGTGAATTTGGTCTAAACCAGATAACTGCAGGTTTAGCCTTGAGTATTAATTGAAACATAATGTAGATATTATGGATGAAAAAGAAAAAGCGGTTTTAAGATTTAATTTCATAATGGGGCTTCTGTACGGCATATTTTATAATGGGGGCATTGCTTTTGGCAGCGCAACTACAGTTTTGCCTGTATTCTTGACTAATTTCACAATCTCCTCCCCTCTCAAAAAAAGGGTAAAATACGGCATTTTTAGCAAATTTTGCTAAAGTTTCCGACAAGAAAGTAGTAGGGGGTTAAAAAGAAAAGGGAATTTGGGATTCTCCGACGAGAAAATAATTTTGTGAAGGGCACTAGTTAAATTATAGGAGGACAAAAATGTTTAGAAAAATTGTTAAGAATTTTGGCCCTGAGTGGGGTGCAGCAGTTATGGGAACTGCAGCTATTTGTATTACCATGCAACTCTCTTCTGAAGTTGCGAGACCATTTTCTCCTTTATTGTATATAGGCGTAGGTTTTTATTTATTAGCCACAGTGATGTTTATTACATTTTTAATTCCTTGGACACTTAGATTTTTTATGTATCCCGAAGAAATCAAAAAAGACTTAAAAGATCCTATTAGAGGTAATTTTTTTCCAACAATGGCTATTTCTTTTATTTTGGCCGGCACAGGAACTAATAAGTTAGGACCAATGTTATTTGGCCCCTCAATTGCCTATCATTTAAGTATAATTTTCTTCTTTTTAGGTGTTATAGGAATTTTTACCTTTGGATATTTATTAGTGCGAATCCAATTTCTACATAAGGAAATTCGTTTAGAACATGCCAATTTCTCCTGGTTTATTCCCCCGGTTTCTCATCTTATAATACCTGTTTTAGGAGTTTGCTCTATGGATGTTTACTGGGCAAATACAAGCTTAGCCCCGGTATTATTTATAATTTCTATGGTAGCCCTGGGTGTAGGATTTTTTAATTTTTTGTTTGTGGGGGCAGCTGTATGGCATCGTTATATCTATCATACTATTCCTCAAGGGAGGTTGGCCCCGACAATTATGGTAGGAATAGCGCCTACTTCTATTATTGTTATTTTCTTGATAAAATTTATTCAAGCTATTGAAGCTTCACATGGGGCATTATTTGGAATAAATTTTATGTCTATGTTTTCGCCAATTAAAATAATAGCTTCAATCTTGTGGGGATTTTCCTTTTGGTGGTTAGGATTAGTAGCAATACTCTTTGCGCATTATGTAAAGATGAAAGACCATCCTTTTATGTTTGGCTGGTGGGCATATACATTTCCTCTTGAGGCATTTACTGTTGCTACAGGTCTTTTAGCCGCATGTGTAGCGAGTAGTTTTTTGTATGGAATGTTGATAGTATTAAATATATTGGTGGTTATAGTTTGGATAAGTGTTGTATTTGCAACTATTAAGTGGTTTCAGGGCGGGACATTCTTAAATCCCCAGCATTAAAAAGGAGAAGAAAAAATGAAGATACGTTCTTTAATTGTAGCTTTAGTAATTATTCTAATCCCCTTTATTATAGGCATATCATTATTTTTGGTAAGAAGTAGTGGAAAAATTCCAGTAGAAGCGCATCTTTCCACAGATACAAGAAAAAATGATGCCGGGATAACTTATAGGGGAATAAAAATAGACTGGACTTTTTATTCCGATTGGAAGTATAAACCTTTATTTTTATATGCTGAAAAATATTTGGTGTTTATGTTCCATTATACAAATAATACTGGTTATGATGCGCAGTTAATGCCTTCTTATACCTTTGTTTCTCCCGGTAATAGGCGTTATTCGGCAAATGAGGAAATTGCGATGTATATTGAAGATAGATTGGAAGATAAACTTAAAGCAAATGATGAAGTTTCTATTACTTATAAAATTTCTCCCGATGTTACAAAACATTACATTGTGACTTTTGAAAAACCTCAAGCCTTAGATCATTTTTATGTAGATGTAGATGTGTTT
>CAYUDR010000152.1:0-2805 GCA_964443705.1 uncultured Planctomycetia bacterium
CGATGAAATCAGGCGTCTTGATGTGCGTATCAGAGATAGGATAGTTATCCAAAGGGCAGGTGATGTGATACCCAAGATCGTTAAGCCCGTTAAAAGCGTAAGAACCGGAGGAGAGCAAAAGATTAATATCCCGCGCAAATGCCCCGTTTGCGGCGGTAAAATAGAAAGGGAAAGAGAGGAAGAAGTAGCTTATAAATGCATGAATCCTTCTTGCCCGGCGCAGATTAAAAAAAGGCTGGAACACTTTGCTTCTAAAAATGCTATGGATATAGAAGGCCTGGGCGAATCAGTGATTAGGCAGCTAGTTGATGAGAAGCTGGTAGGCAATATAGCCGACATTTATAACCTTAAAAACAAAAAGAGTGATTTATTAAAATTGGATTTATTTGCTAAAAAGAAAACCGACAATTTACTGAAGGCCATTGAGGCCAGCAAAGATAGGCCGCTGGCAAAATTAATATATGGACTTGGCATAAGGCACCTCGGAGAAAAAGCAGCTTTTGTTTTAAGTAATAAATATCAAAATATTGATGACTTAATGATGGCCAAGAAAGAGAATCTGGAAAAAATACATGAAGTAGGCCCTATTATGGCGCAGTCCAGTGTTAATTTTTTTCATCAGGATGAAGTTAAGGACATTATAGTCAAGTTGAAAAAGGCGGGCATTTCAATGAAAATTTTTCAAAGAAGAGGGCCTGAACCATTAAAGGGTATGAAAATAGTCTTTACGGGAGAACTTAGAAGTTTGACCAGAGCTCAGTCTAAAGATATGGCCCTTGAGCTTGGTGCTGATGTTTGTTTAAGTGTGAGTTCTCAAACAGACCTGGTGGTGGCGGGCGATAACCCGGGTTCAAAATATAAAAAAGCTAAAAAATTAAATATTAAAATAATAAGAGAAGAGCAATTTAAAAAATTGCTGAAAGATAGGGAAAGAAAATGAGAAAAAAATTATTGTTTATGCTTTTAATTTTAATTTTTAGTTTAAATGGAATTGGTTGCGAAGGTGTTAATAGAGCTTTAAAAGAAAAATTTGTTAGAAAGAAAGATGAAAAAGATGAAAAAGAGATTATTAGAACAGGAGAGCGCGAAACTTATCCTAATGAAGTTAGATATAAGATGCATTATGTCTATTGGGACGCGTGGATGACCGAATTCATTAATTATCTTGGGGTGAATCACAAAAAAGATGTAGGTAATTGCCGTCGGGCACTTGAAAATTTAAAAAAAATGGCTGAGTTTCTAAAACCAGAAAAGGCTCTTTTGCTGCAACCATATATTGAAAAATTAGCCCGGGCCAAAAGCAATCTTGTTAGTGGAATAGTTAATAGTGAGCTTGACGCAAAGATGTTGAAGCATAGAATAAGCAGGGTGCACAGAGAAGTAAGGCGTGAATTTGCCCCATATAATTTAGATAAAAAGTGGATAAAACCGGACATAGAGCCGGATTGGGATTGGGATACAGATTGAGAGACTTTAAAATTTCACCCGATATTATTTATGGCAGAGGTGCTATAAATTCACTGACTAAATATGTAAATTCTTTCGGAGGAGTTGCTTTTTTAGTTACAGGCCGAAAGTCGATGAAGAAAGCTGGAGTAACCGATAAAATAAGAGCGCAGTTATTAAAAGAAAATATAAAAACGGTTATTTTTGATAGAGTAGATGAAGACCCCTGCATGGAAATAATAGACGAAGCCGTGGAAATTGCCAGGAAGGAAAGAGTAGATTTTGTTATTGGTCTTGGAGGTGGAAGCGCTCTTGATGCTGGTAAGGCCATAGCAGGTATTTTTGGTGAAAATTGTTCGATAAAAGAATTTGTGTTGCACAAGCGGCCCATAACCAAAAAGGGGCTTAAATTTGTTGCCTGTCCTACTACCAGCGGCAGCGGAACAGAAGTTACTAAAAACGCTGTTTTGACTATAAAGGAAATTCCGGCTAAAAAGAGCATAAGAGGCCCCTATCTCATCCCTGATTTAGCCATAGTTGATCCTGAATTAACTCTTTCTTTACCAGAGAAATACACAGCTGGTTGTGGCTTAGATGCTCTTACCCATGCCATTGAGGCCTATACTTCAATTAATGCTTTTGAGATTACAGATACTCTTGCCCTGCGCGCCATCTCTCTCATTGGTGAAAGCTTAATAACTGCTTACAATGAGCCGGAGAATATAGAAGCCAGGGAAAAGATGGCCTGGGCCAGTAATTTAGCCGGGATGGCATTCAGTAATGGCGGGTTAGGGGCAGCTCATGCTCTTGCGCACCCCCTGGGTATTTATTTTAAAATTCCGCATGGTATTATAAACGCAATTTTACTGACAGCGGTGATGAAGTTCAATTTAGATGCTAGGAATGAAAAATTTCTAAAAATAGCCTGTGCCCTTTCAAAAGATAAAAAAGCTAAACATCCCTGGGAGGCAGTAGAAAGAGTGGAACATCTAAAACGAGGCTTGAATTTAAATATGGGCTTGCATGATTTTGGAATTAAGAAAAAGGATTTTCCGGCTTTAGCCGAAGGTACAAAATACTCAGCTTCAATTAAATCTAATCCCATACCTTGCGGCAAAGATGAATTGATTAAAATTTTAGAGATGGCTTATTAGTAGTAGTTGCTAATTAGCAGATGAGGAGCTATTTTAAGCAATTTGTTATGAGTGAAAAATTTATGGTAGAAAAGATAGTGGTGGGGCCTGTTTTTAGCAATTGCTATCTTTTTGCATGTGAGTCTGAGAGGATTTGTGCTGTAATTGATCAAGGTGCCGAGGCGGAATTAATCAAACAACGCATCAGGGATTTAAGTTTAAAGCC
>CAYUDR010000153.1:0-2715 GCA_964443705.1 uncultured Planctomycetia bacterium
GCATACGCGCACCTGCCAGCTTTGTTTCTAATTCTGCAATTTTTTTCTCATTTAAACCTTGTGCTTCTTTTGCAGCTGTATACTCTGCATTTTCAGAAATATCTCCAAATGTTCTTGCTATTCCTATTTCCTTAGAAAGCTCTCGGCGCCTTATGATTTTTAGTCGTTTTAATTCCTTTGTTAATTTATCATATCCTTCGCGAGTCAAATAAATATCTTCCATGCCCATGCGTGCCTCCCGATGCATAGCTTATATGAATATTAAGGATCCTTGGCTTGACTTTTAAAAGCAGACTCTTTTTCGTCATAAATCTCGCCAACCAGCTCTTCTAATACATCTTCCATGGTTAAAATTCCTATATTTTGCTTTTTGCCGTTTTGAACAATAAAGAGGTGTTGGTGGTAAGCCCGGAATTTCTCTAAAAGATTATCTGCTCTTTCGTTTTCATCTACAAATATAGGTCTTGATATAAAATTTTTTACTTTCACATTATAATTATCTTTGGCGATTTCTGCTAACAGACGGCGCTGCTGGCATATTCCTATTATATTGGAAATATCTTTTTCGCAGACAGCAATTCTACTGTATGGTGAATTAATTATCTTTTCCTTGATTTCTGAAAGCAGTTTATTGGCTTCGAGTGTATATATGTTTTTTATAGGTTTCATCATCTGAGAGGCCTTTAAGTCGTTAAGCTTAAATGCCCTATTGCACAAAACCTCCTCGTCGGTCTCCACGGTTCCTGCATGCCTGCCTAATCTTAACATAATCTTTATTTCTTCCTCGGTAACTTTTGGCAGCATAGATTTATTCTTAAAAGGGTTGGTGGCCAAAACCAAAATCCCAACCAGTGGCCTTAGCAGCCACATCAGGGCATATAGCGATTTGGCGCTTCCTAAAGAAATTCGGATTTTATAGTGCTCACCGATAGTTTTGGGTATGGCTTCAGAGATGACGATGATAGCCAGGGCTATAAACGCAGAGGCAACTCCCAGCCACCGGCTGCCAAATATATGCGCTACCATCTGGCCTATGAATATCGACCCTACAATATTAACGATATTATTTAATATAACAATGGTGGCGACAGCCATGTGAATGTTTTCTTTTATAAAAAGGAGGGTCTTGGCCCCTTTTTGCTTTTGCTCAAATAGAATTCTTGCCTTTATGAGCGGGAGGCTCAAAACTGCCGCCTCTACCATAGAACATAAGCCTGAAAGTAAAAGCACGCTTACAACTAATATAATTAAAAATATCATAATTTAATTCCCGTAATGATTTTCATTTTTTATGACAAAAATTATTTTCCTTTATAGCCATTTTTTTCTTTTAAAATAAAGCACCATTAAAATTCCTATAGCGGCAATGATGCCCCAAATCAAAACATAGCCGAAACGCCACCCAAGCTCGGGCATATATTTAAAGTTCATTCCGTAAACGCCTACTATGAAAGTCAGGGGAATGAATATGGTAGCTATTATTGTCAGTACCTTCATTATCTCATTCATCTTATTGCTGATGCTTGAGAGATAAATATCAAGCATTCCCGAGACCATATCTCTTAGGGTTTCTACAGTATCAATCACCTGAATAGTGTGGTCGTAAACATCTCGTAAAAACACTCCCGTGGATTTATGAATCAACGGAGACTCTGTGCGCTGTAAACCACTAATTACTTCTCTTAGCGGCCAAACCGACTTGCGCAAGAATATAGCTTCTCTTTTCAAATTATGAATTGTTTGTAAGGTTTGGGGTGAGGGGTTGTTAATCAATTCTTCTTCCGCAAATTCTACGCTCTCTCCTATTTTCTCCAAAATTAAAAAATAATTATCAACGATTGCGTCTATTAAAGCATATATAAGATAATCGGCGCCCATTTTCCTTATGCGTCCCTTGGCATTCCTGATCCTTTCCCTTACTGGATTAAAAACATCTCCCTCTTTTTCCTGAAATGAAATAACAACATTTGAACCAAGGATCAAACTAACCTGTTCTATTTTCGTCTCCCGGACTTCCTCGTCATAACATAACATCTTCGAAACAATAAAAATGTATCCTTCAAAATCTTCCATTTTTGGACGCTGTCCAATATTAACAATATCCTCCAGGACCAGAGAGTGCAGGTTGAAATGCGCTCCGATTTTCCCTATAATTTCAGAATTATGAATACCGTCTATATTCACCCAGGTTACGGTAGGCTTGTCTTTAAAAGGAAAGCATTCCTCTGCTTTTTTTACTTCTTTTTCCTGAAAGCGCGCTTCATCATAGTTGATAATAGTAATTTTCGGTTTTTCGGCCCTCCTGCCAGTTGAATTAGCCATAGGCCTGCGCATAAAGATAAATTTTTTTGTTTTCTTTTTTTCGGATTTCGCCATTACAAGCTACCTCCCAATTTAAAATAACCATCCTGGTTAGTAAAAAATTGATGGCGGAGGGGGTGAGATTCGAACTCACGTGCCCCTAAGGGCCCACGGTTTTCGAGACCGGTCCGGTATAGCCGCTTCGGTACCCCTCCCGTTTAGACAGGTTACGTTCTCTTTTTTCTCATTAATTAATTCCGTGAAGCCAGGCACAAAACAGGCCGGCTAAACAGAATGGCGGAGGAGAGAGGATTCGAACCCCTGAGGGCCTTACGACCCTAACGGTTTTCAAGACCGCCGCTTTCAACCGCTCAGCCACTCCTCCCGCGCTTAGAAAACAAAAATCAGAAAAAA
>CAYUDR010000154.1:0-507 GCA_964443705.1 uncultured Planctomycetia bacterium
GCTGGATGAAATTCTCCGGCAAAACAAAAACCCCCACCGATTATGGTAAGGGTTAATATAAAAGCGACTAGCACAATTTTAGTTTTCAACCTATATCTCCATTCTCATGCTCTTTGGCGATTGACCCCCTTTTCGTCTGCAAAAGGGAGTTGACCCCTTTAATAACTTGGCATAGTAGAATGGTGGAGGCGCGGGGAATCGAACCCCGGTCCTTAAAACTTGGAACTTCAGTTTCTACGTGTGTAGTTTGCGTTTTAAATTAATTCTGAAAACTCCCACAGACAGGATTCTTCAGAACTATCCTTCTATTACTTCGCCCTGAATCCCGAAAGATAAAAACTCAGGACTAGCCCGCTAAACGGTCATCTCTTAAAATCCACAGGCGAAACTTTAAGAAATGTCACTGCTTAATTAAGCAGCGATTGCATTTGCAACTGCAAAGTCCGCAGTTACTATTGGTTCAGGTGTTTAACGAGGCCTCCTGAAACCTCGACACGCTGCTGTAAG
>CAYUDR010000154.1:517-2676 GCA_964443705.1 uncultured Planctomycetia bacterium
GTAAGTCCAATGCCTTAAGTCGAAGCCTAATCGCCCCCTTTTTCTATCTTTTCTGCCTTTTAAATTTCAAGGCCCTGTCTATTTCCTGCCGCTGAGTTTCTTTGATAATTTGCTGTCTCTTGTCATACTGGCGCTTTCCTTTAACCAGGGCAAGTTCAATTTTGACATAGCCTCTCTTAAAATAAATTGAAAGGGGAACTAATGTCAATCCTTTCTGAGATGTCTGACCTATTAAATCATTGATTTCCTTTTTCTTAAGAAGTAACTTTCTACGCCGCTTTGGTTCAAGATTAAAACGCCCTCCTTGTTCATAAGGGCTTATATGTAAATTATATAGAAAAATTTCGCCTTCTTGCACCCTGGCAAAGCTGTCTTTTAAATTAGCTCTGTGACTGCGAAGCGACTTTACTTCGCATCCGGTTAATTGCAAACCGGCTTCAATGGTTTCTAAAATAAAATAGCTTCGCCGGGCTTGCCTGTTAGTAGCAACAATTTTAGGTGTCATTATTTTAAGCAATATATATGATAGCACACGCTTTAGGAAAAATCAAGCTGGAGATAAAAAGCACAAACATGCGATGCCGCTGTGCGAGGCTTAACCTCGCACGAGCAGTGGTGTGCTGCAATTGTGCGAGGCAAAACCATCGCGCAATTGATTAAATGCCGGGAAGGTTCAATCCACCCATTGCGCCTTTCATCTTCTCGGCCATTACCGACTTTACCTTTTGATGCGCCTCATTTATACAATCCTTCAAATTAGAGGTTATAAGATCCTTATTTTCTTCTTTTAAAAGACTGGGAGCAATTTCCAAATCAACTATTTTTAATTCACCTGTCATTTTAACCTTTATCTGGCCGTCCAATCTTACACTTTCAATGTTTAAATGATTGAGTTCTTTTTTTACCTCTTCGGCCTTTTTGCGCAAGTCAAAAAGTTGCTTTAAGTTATCAAACATAATACCTCCTTTTGGCTATATTATAACACTATTGTAAAAATAAAAAAATCCCAAATATTTAATTTTAGGATTTGTCTTTAATCTTTAAAGATGATTTTAAGGCGTTGCGAAAGAAATGGCCCTTCTGGGGCCGGCGCTAAAGTAAATATCCATATTAAAACTTGTTCTTTCCATATTAATAGGCATCCAGACAATGCGGCGCCTTCTACCGCCGCCTATCTCCTTGGGTATACCAAATTCAAAACTTAAATCATTTAGAATAGATTTATTTTTAATTTCGATATTAGTATCTAAATCTATAAATTCTCCGCTTTTGCCGTCCTCAGTTGTCTTTGCCCTCCAGAAATTCCTTCTCCTTCGATAAATACGCCTTAGTTGTGGTTCGTTGCTACCCCAATTTGGGCCGCCCTCCCAACTAATCCGCATACCGGTAATAATAATGGTGCTGGTCTTATCAGAATTACCAGTATCGATTTGGGCTATATTTTTTCTCAGTCCAATTATCTCACTTGAACCCTGAACATAATAAAGGCTTCCTTTCTCGTTTCCGTGCAAGGCTATATCTATATTATTGACCGAGGGTTGAGCAAGTGTAAGCTGTGCTGTTTCATTGCCTAAATTTCCTACCAGCGGGCTGATAACTATCCTTCTTATACCGATAGGGATATTGTTAAAAATATAAGTTCCATCTGCTGCCACGGTGGCGGTGAGGCTGGTTTGCTTTCCCTTACTTGGATAATATAAAGTTATACTTGCCCAGCTTGAGTCTGTAATGGGGCTGCCTGAAGAACCTTTTATGGCGCCTGATATATCGGCCAGGTATTCACTTTTGGTTATGGTCTTGCTAATATCCTGGGCGTAACCTGAGCCGCTTCCGAAAGTCCTGTCTGAACCGGCGGAAATAATGGTGCCGTTGGCCTGGTCATACTTATAATACGAGCCCCAGGCATCTTTTTTATAACCGTCTGTCTCTTCGCTGAATTCCTGGCTGATATAAGGTCCGTTCCATCCCATGCCTATGCCGGTAGTGGCATTAATGGCAAAAGTCGGCTGACTGCCCTTAGTGACCAGGTTATCTAAGTTTTGGGGTAAGTTTCCCATATCCCCCACATAGCCGAAACTGGTTCTGGTCTGGTTGCTGATAAGAGAGGGATTGCCGATAATGGCGGTTTTAAGATTATTCATTTCAGCGATGGTCGCGTT
>CAYUDR010000155.1:0-2645 GCA_964443705.1 uncultured Planctomycetia bacterium
TCCGATTTCGGTCATTATGCGCAGTCTAAAGACAAAAAGAGCGTTAGAGAACTGGCAAAGATTTTAAAAGAAGTTCTTCTTAGAATAAAACTGACTCTCGGGGACCCCTCTTATAATTTTATTTTACATTCTTCTCCGCTTCGGCAAAAAGAGATGGAAGATTATCACTGGCATATTGAGATTATGCCCCGGCTTATGGGTATAGCCGGCTTTGAATGGGGTTCCGGTTTTTATATAAATCCCACGGCTCCCGAGAAGGCAGCCGAGTGCCTTAGAGATGTTAAAATTTAAAATTGACAAGACAGATATTTTTTGCTTAAATGAGTAACAAAAACGGATTCATTAAGGGAGGATAAAAGAATGGCAGTTAAAGTTGGCATCAATGGTTTTGGACGGATTGGCCGGAATTTCTACCGCGCCTCTATAGGAAATAAAGACATAGAGATAGTAGCAGTGAATGATTTACCCGTGCCCACTCAGACACTTGCTCATCTGTTAAAATATGATTCCAGCCTGGGCACGCTCAAGGAAGATGTAGCGGCAGGAGATTCAACTATCTCTGTTGACGGAAAAGAACTTAAAATTTTAAATTATAAAGACCCGGCCCGGATTCCATGGAAAGAGCTGGGAGTAGAAATTGTTATAGAATCAACCGGAGTTTTCAGAGACAGAGAAGGCGCCTCAAAGCACTTAAAAGGCGGGGCAAAAAAAGTTATTATTTCTGCTCCTGCCAAAGGTGAAGACATTACTATTGTTATGGGAGTAAATGAAGGCATGTATGATCCATCCCGGGATAATATTATTTCAAACGCATCTTGTACTACAAACTGCGTAGCCCCAATGGCCAAAATTTTAAATGATAATTTTAAGATAAAATACGGCTTGATGACTACTATACATTCCTACACAAACGACCAGAAAATTTTAGATACTCCACATAAGGATTTAAGAAGGGCCAGAGCGGCGGCTCTTTCTATTATCCCCACTACAACCGGTGCTGCCAAGGCCACAGCCTTAGTTATTCCGGAATTAAAAGGCAAACTCGACGGCATGGCTATGAGAATTCCAACGCCCAATGTTTCTGTTACCGACCTTGTGTGTGAACTGGAGAAAGAGGCGGGCCCAGAGGAAATTAATGAAGTTTTTAAAAAAGCATCGACCTCCAGCCTTAAAGGCATATTAGAATATTCAGAGATACCGCTTGTTTCTAAAGACTACTACGGCAATTCACATTCATGTATCTTTGATAGTGAATTAACTTATACCAAAGGCAACCTGGCTAAGATTATTGGCTGGTATGATAATGAGTGGGGTTATTCCTGCAGGTTAGTTGACCTGACTGTTTATATTTCAAAGAAATAAGAGAAAATTAATATGTCAAAATTAGGTATTAAAGATTTAGATTTAGCCGGCAAAAGGGTTTTTATCCGTTGTGATTTTAACGTGCCTTTGGATGAAAATCAAAATATTACTGATGATAAAAGGATTCGGGCAGCTCTGCCTACCATTAAATATGCCCTTGAAAAGTCAGCCATTGTAATTTTGGCTTCTCATCTTGGGCGCCCAAAAGGTGAAGTTAAAGAAAAATTACGCCTTGGGCCGGTAGCCAAAAAACTTTCTGAATTGCTGGGCAAAGAGATTAAGAAATTAGATGATTGTATCGGCCCGGAAGTTGAGGCAGTAGCAAAAAAGGCAAAGCCGGGCGATATTATTTTACTGGAAAATTTACGTTTTCATTCGGAAGAGGAAAAAAATACCAAAGAATTTTCCAAAAAACTGGCCCACCTGGCGGATGTTTATGTCAACGATGCTTTTGGAACAGCCCATCGCGCCCACGCCTCCACGGAGGGCATAACTCATTTTTTAAAGTCTGCAGCCGGCTTCCTAATGCAGAAGGAAATAGAATATTTGGGTAAAGTTATGGCTCATCCGGATGAGCCATATGTGGCCATACTGGGCGGGGCCAAGGTAAGTGACAAGATTACAGTTATTGATAATCTCATGGAACGGGCTGACGCATTTCTAATAGGCGGAGGTATGGCTTATACTTTCCTAAAGGCCAAGGGCATAGAAATTGGTGTTTCTATAGTTGAAGAAGGCAAAATAGAAGTGACTAAGAATATTTTAGATAAAGCCCAAAGCAAAAACATAAAAATTATCTTGCCCAAGGACCATCTGGCTGCAAAAGAAATAAAGGAAGGCGCTCAAATAGAGTATATTGATTCACCACAAATACCGGATGGGCTTAAAGGTGCTGATATAGGGCCCAAGACTGTCGAAGATTTTAAGGGCGTCTTAAAGGAAGCAAAGACTATTCTCTGGAACGGCCCACTGGGGATTTTTGAGATTAAAGGTTTTGAAAAAGGCACAAGAGAAATTGCGGTTTTTATAGCTTCCTTAGATGTTACCACTATCATTGGCGGAGGCGATACAGCAGCGGCCATAGCTAAATTTGGCCTTGAAGATAAAATGACACATGTTTCAACGGGTGGTGGTGCCTGTCTCGAATTTCTTGAAGGCAAGCAATTGCCGGGCATTGCGGCTTTGACAGACAAAAATTAAAATTTAGGAGTAGAACACGAAGCTATGAGACGATTAATTATTGCCGGAAATTGCAAGAAGAATAAGACAGTTAGTGAGGCACG
>CAYUDR010000156.1:0-2623 GCA_964443705.1 uncultured Planctomycetia bacterium
CCGCGAGACTTGTTGTTTTAGGCTTTCCAAGCGCAATTCATTCTTTTGAAATTGCAATTCTGAAATTTTTTCTTTTTCCTTTTTTTCACCCGATGCCTCTGAGCTTTTTATTTTCTGGTCTATAAGTTTTACTTTCAATGTAAAAATTTTTTCTTCGATTTGGCTGCTG
Source organism: uncultured Planctomycetia bacterium (assembly GCA_964443705.1). GTDB lineage: Bacteria > Omnitrophota > Gorgyraeia > DAOVKU01 > DAOVKU01 > DAOVKU01. The sequence continues at coordinate 170 of CAYUDR010000156.1, forward strand.
TGAGGCTCTTTCTCTTTAAGTTTTTGGTAGGTTTCCAGTGCCTCCCGGAAAAGCTCGGCTTTTATCTGGAACTGGGCTAATTTTTTAAGGTTAGAGGCGTTTTCACCCAAAGATGCAATCTGCTTTTTAGTCTGTTCAATCAAAAAGTTTATATCGTCTTCTGTTTTAACAGTATGCTCTTCTTTTTCAAGTTGTTCTGCCTGGGTTTTATCTAAAATTTTTTCTCTAAATGTTGTCTCGTTTTCCCAGCCGCCACGTTTTATAGTGCCTAAGGCTGCCAGATTTTTTAGGCCGCGATCGGCATCTAAATCGTGAGGCTTAAGCTGCAGGACTTTCTCAAAACACTTTTGCGCTTCTAAATAGTTTTCTTTTTTTAAATATAAATTGCCTAATTTCTTAAGAGCTTCGATATTATTAGGATTGATGTCACGAATTTCCTCTAATGTTTTAATAGCAGCTTCTATCATATCTGAACTTATGAGGCATGAGGCTAAATTCTGCAGGGCTTTTTCGTTGTTTGGGTTAACTCGCAGGGCTTTTTCATACTGTTTGATAGTTTCCTCAGCTTTGCCTTTAGAGCCGGAAAGTTGGGCCTTGGCGGCAATTAAACTTGATGACAATTTTTGAAAAAAAGAAGTCACGGAAGAAGAAGGATTTTTTTTTAATCTGGCTCTTTCAGAAAGCCTTAAATAATGTCTTGCTTTTATATGGTCTGGTTTATAAATTAGAACCTGCTCAAACAATTCTATTGCATAACCGAAATTTTCTTTTTTAAATGCCTCAATGCCCTTCTCGTAGAGCTCTTTTATATTTTTAGAAACTTCTGATTCGGCCTGATTCATAGACTTTCTCCTTCAAACACATGACTTATCCGACTTAGCTAAATTGTGCAGGTTATATCTTCATCTAATTATAACTTAACAAAAATGTAATTGTCAAATATATTATCAGCTTTCAGTTATCAGCCAACAAGAAACAGAGACCGGATCGACCAAAGCGACTGAGCGCGGGAGCGCGAAGAAGTGTATACGAGGTTAGCACGTGCGAGGTTTAGCCTCGCACAAATGTACGAGCATGAAAATCGCGTGCGAGGTTTAGCCTCGCACAAAATGTGCTGGGCTAAAGTCCTCGCATCAAGTTTTCCCCCAAGCTCACTCTTTATGAGAAGCCGATTTGTGACTTCTGCTATCTGTTTTTGTTGTCGGTTTAACTTGATTTGAGTCATGCTTTGTGTTAAGATAAATCCCGGATTTGCTGATAATTCCTTATTCGTCCAAGGTGAATAAGGAATAACCAAGTAATCATCTAACCAATAATGAGAATAGTTTTTTTTGGTTCTTCACAATTTGCAGTTCCCTGCTTAAAGGCTATAACAGAGGCGCATCATCAGATTCTGGCAGTTGTAACTGCGACGGATAAAAAGGCCGGACGGGGGCTAAAGCTTTGCAGGACAAAGATAAAAGACTTATGTTTAGAAAAGAACTTTTATATTCTTCAGCCCCAAAATCCCAATAAGGATAAAGCATTTGTTAATACCTTAAGGGAGCTTAAAGCCGATGCCTTTGTAGTTGTTTCCTATGGGTGCATTTTAAGTGAAGATATTCTTGGGATACCTCATTTTTTTGCTATAAATCTCCACCCTTCCTTATTGCCGAAGTATAGAGGGGCGGCTCCTATTAACTGGGCCATAATTAATGGTGAGCAAAAAACAGGCATCTCGGTTATAAAAATGACGAAAAAGATAGATGCGGGCCCCATTATTTATCAGCAAGAAGAGGAAATTTCAAGAGAAGATACTATTTTTTCTCTTGGCGAGCGACTTTCTCAAGAAGGGGCGCTGGCTGTGGTCAAAACGCTTTCTTTAATGGAGAGCGGCAAAATTACCTTTAAGGCCCAGGAAGAGGAAAAAGTCAGTTTTGCACCCAGGTTAAAAAAAGAAGATGCCCGCATAGATTTTAATCTTCCGGCCCTAAATTTACACAACAGGATAAGAGGCATGCTTAATTGGCCGGTTGCTTTTACGTTTTTTAAAAATAAAAGAATTGAGTTGCTGATAAGTGATTACGAAGAGAAAAAAGCGAATTGTCCTGCTTCTCAAATAATAGAAATCGCCGGAGAATATATAAAAATATCAACAGGTGATGGGATTTTGATAGTAAAAAAAGTGAAGCCGGAAGGGAAAAGAGAAATGCCGGTTTGCGATTTCGCCAGGGGGCATGGCATGAAAGAAGGAGATAAATTTGATTAGGATATTCGAGGCGATCAATGGTAAGTCCCTTGCTTAAGCAAGCTAAAATTCTTTGCAATAATTTTAGCTTAAGCTTCGGGATAAATTCACACACATAATTTACCTTCACTAATGTTTTGTAAATTATGTGTTCATTTAGGAGAGAGAAAAAATGGAAGATTTAAAGAAAGCGATAAGGGATATCCCCGATTTTCCGAAGAAAGGAA
>CAYUDR010000157.1:0-2620 GCA_964443705.1 uncultured Planctomycetia bacterium
TTAAATGAGAAAAAAATTGCAGAATTAGAAACAAAGCTGGCAGGTGCGCGTATGCTTGACAGCGAAAATATCCCCGGAGATAAAGCATTTATAGGAGCAACGGTTAAATTGAAAGACTTGGATTCGGGAGAAGAGGTTGAATATACCTTGGTTGCGGAAGTAGAAGCGGATTTTGAACAGGGCAAAATTTCTATTTCTTCCCCGGTAGGCAAAGGGCTTTTGGGGCACAAAAAAAACGAAACCGTCAAAATTAAAACTCCATCTGGTGTTTTAAAATATAAAATATTAAAAATATCAAGATAGTATATTTAAAGCCGGGAAGATAGTATTTGATCGTTATAAGGCATTATGATTGAACAGAAAAAAGATTTAATCTGTATTTACAAGCCGGAGAGTGAATTTCTGGCCTTATCTTTAAAAGCATTGCTTGAGAAAGAAAATATTTTTGTTCTTCTTCGCTCTGAGCAGATTCCGTGGTATGATGGCATAATGACTACAGCCAAGGGTCACTGGGGCAAGATATTTGTTTACAAGAAAGATGTTTCAAAAGCAAAAGAATTGATTAAGGGATTTTTAACAGATAAAGGCAATAAATAATAACACGGAGAGGTGCCTGAGTGGCTGAAAGGAGCCGCCTGCTAAGCGGTTATCTTGCGAAAGCGGGATCCAGGGTTCAAATCCCTGCCTCTCCGCCAGTGTTTTTTGACACACCACAGAATTCCTTAGGTAAAAGGGGTCTGACCCCTTTACCCTACCTTTACCCCTAAAAGGAGTAAGCATGGCAAAATTTTCTTTTGATATTGTTTCTGAAGTAGATCTTCAGGAAATGGATAATGCCGTAAACCAGGCGAAAAAAGAGTTGGCCCAGCGGTTTGATTTTAAGAACAGCAAGGCCTCTATCACTTACGATCGGAAAGAGAAAAAAATTATTTTGATCGCGGATGGCGATTTTATGTTACGCTCACTTACCGATATTTTAGCTGGCCGAGTGACTAAAAGACACATTTCTCTTAAATCCCTTAAATTTAATACTCCCGAAGATGCTTTTGAGGGCTATCTTCGCCAAACAGTGGAAATATGTACGGGTATTGAAAAGGAAAAAGCAAAAGAGTTAGTGGCTATCATAAAAAAGCTTGGTTTAAAGGTGCAAGCTCAAATTGAAGGGGACGAAGTAAAGGTTAGGTCACCCAAGAAAGATGATTTGCAGGCAGTTATCACGCACCTAAAAGGATTAGATTTTTCTATATCGCTAGGTTTTCGCAATTATCGTTAAACCGGCACACCTGTTTGAAAATCTAGGGACGCGATACTTAATTGTTAAACAAGTATTGAGTCCTCATAATTCAGAGACAAACAAGACAAAAAGGGAGGAATTAGGGCTGGCCAGGAGATTAGTATTAATTTTGATTTTATTTTTTATGGGGGTTTTGTTTTCGCAGGCGCAGGCTAGTGATGAACCTTCCGCCGGCCAATCTCCAGGGGAAGACGAACCCTCAAAAACAGTCTCGACAAAAGAAGGGCTTGAAATAAAAACAGAAACCCAAGAAACAAAAAGCTGGATAAGCTACAGCCCCCAAGATGGCATTAGAATAAATCCCCCGGATTTTACCATAAAACCCTCCAGCACTGCTGTTTTTCAAGGCGTTTCACATGCTAACAATGGAGGTGGCTGCGGGCCGAAGAGCTCCTGGTTAATCTATATAGATATGGAGAAAAAATTAAGCGATTGGGGGGATATATATCTGCGTTTAGAGCCGGGGCGGGGGCAGACGGTTATGACCAGATTGAATTTATTCAGTAATGTAAATTGTAATGCGTATGACTCAAGAGGCAATCCTCTGGCGCGGAAATTCTGGTATGAACACCATTTTTTTGACGAACAGCTTAACCTAACTTGCGGGAAAATGGACCCCACCCGGAGAGCGGATCAGAATAAATATGCCCATAACGACGACGCCCAATTTCTGGCCTATATGTTTAATATATCCGGTGCCATAGAATACGCGCCTCATTATACTTTCGGAATAGCGGCTGATGCGTGTTTTAAGAATGCTGATTTTGTGAAATTTAACCTTAATTATTTTGAAGGAGATGCTAATTGGGAACAGGTGTTTAAGCGCGGTATATATTCAGCTCAGGTAAACATAAAGCCCGCTTCTTTGTTGGGGATAGACCCTGAACAATGGGATGGTAATTACAGGTTCTACGGCTGGACAAATACCAGGTATCATAATAAGTTTGTTAAAGAAGGCCAGCCGCAAAGCGTCAACGGCAAGAGAATAAACTATGGATTTGGTTTAAGTTTTGACCAGATGTTGACGGATGTATTTGGAATATTTACTCGTTTTGGATGGCAGAGACCTGATTTAATCCGGCTGGTTGGGGGCACAAGCGGTGCGACTCTTAAATGGACATGGTCGGTTGGGGGGCAGGTAAAAGGTAAATACTGGGGGAGAGAAAAAGATGTGCTTGGTATTGCCGTTGGGCAGGATGTTCCCAGTAGACAATATAAAAACGCAGGCCACCCCGGCAGCACAGAAGGTAGCGCCGAAGTCTATTATAGTTTTGCATTGAATAACTATCTTTATATAAGCCCTGATTTTCAGGTTGTCTGGAATCC
>CAYUDR010000158.1:0-2569 GCA_964443705.1 uncultured Planctomycetia bacterium
CGGCTAAGGCCTTAAAATGCCAGAAAGTGTTATCTGTTTCTTTTTTGGTCAGTTATATCCCAGGTCTTTAAGGCGCTGAGAAAAAGCATGTCTGCCTGAGTGTTTTCCAAGCACAATGAAACTCTCTGAAAAACCAACCTCTTCCGGCTTTATAATTTCATAAGTCGAGCGTTTCTTGAGAACTCCGTCCTGATGGATGCCGGCTTCGTGGCTAAAAGCATTTTGGCCCACAACGGCTTTATTGGGCTGGACAACCATGCCAGTTAGATGGCTTACCAGCCGACTGGTTTTATATAGAAGCGGGGTCTTGATAGAAGTGGTCTTGTGGTAAAAATCATTTCTTGTTTTGAGCGCCATAACTATTTCTTCCAACGAAGCATTTCCGGCTCTCTCGCCAAGACCGTTTATAGTGCACTCAACTTGTTTAGCGCCGTTTTTTATGGCTGCCAGCGAATTAGCCACGCCTAAGCCCAGATCATTATGGCAATGTATGCTAATAATAGCCTTTTTTATGTTGGGGACATTTTCTCTTATTTTTGTAATCAGGGCACCAAATTCATGCGGCGTAGAATATCCGACTGTATCCGGTATATTGACAGTCGTGGCTCCTGCCTCTATAACGGCTTCGAGAACCCTAAACAGGAAGTCCTCTTTGGTGCGGGCAGCATCTTCTGGAGAAAATTCAACATCATCACAATATTTCTTGGCCAACTTTACCGCTTTCCTGGCTAATTTAAGAATTTCGTCTTCCGGTTTTTTTAATTTGTACTTCATATGAATTTTTGAAGTTGCAAGAAAGACGTGAATCCGTTTTTTATTTGCCCCTTTGATGGCATTATAAGCAGTTTTAATGTCTTCTTCCTTTGCTCTCGCTAAAGCACAAATAATTGGTCTTTTTACTGCTTGTGAAACTGCGCGCACACTTTCAAAATCTCCGGCGGAAGAAATAGGAAAACCAGCTTCGATAATATCGACCCCTAATTTATCAAGCTGTCTTGCAATCTCTACTTTTTCCTTTATGCCTAAACTGGCACCTGGTGATTGTTCGCCATCTCTTAATGTGGTATCAAAAATTATTATCTTTTCCATCTTTTGGCTTTTCAGTCCTCAGCCTTTCTTAATCCAGGGCATCATCTTTCTTAATTTTGCACCTACTATTTCTACGGGATGATTTATATCCCTCTCTCTTAAGGCGTAGAAGGAAGGCCGCCCTGCCTGATTTTCACTTATCCATTCTTTGGCAAAGCGACCTGTTTGTATCTCATTCAGAATTTTTCTCATCTCTGCCCTGGTTTTATTTGTAATAATCCTTTTCCCTCTGGTTAAATCGCCATATTCTGCTGTATCTGAAACACGCTGGCGCATGCCGGTGATGCCAACAGAATAAATCAAATCCACAATCAATTTTACCTCATGAAGACACTCGAAATAAGCCACCTCGGGTTGGTACCCGGCTTCTATTAGAGTCTCAAAACCAGCTTTCATCAACTCTGTTACCCCACCGCATAACACAGTTTGTTCTCCAAATAAGTCAGTTTCGGTTTCTTCTTTAAAAGTAGTTTCAATTACACCGGCCCTTGTTCCGCCAATGGCCTTGGCGTAAGCTAAGGCCATGCGCAAGGCCTTGCCGCTATATTCCTGAAAAATAGCCACCAGGCATGGAACACCCTTGCCTTCTTCATACATTTTTCTCACCAAAGCACCCGGCCCCTTAGGGGCAACCATAAAAACATCTACATCTTTAGGGGGTATAATCTGGTTAAAATGTATATTAAACCCATGAGAAAAACAAATGGCATTGCCTTTTTTTAGATATGGGGCTATACTGCTTTCATAAACTTTCGCTTGCACATCATCCTGGGTTAAAATCTGAATAATATCTGCCCTTCGGGCAGCTTCGTCCGCTGCCACCGGCTTAAAACCGTCTCTTTCAGCCTGCTTCCAGTTAGGGCTATCCTTAAGGTCACTAACTATTACTTCCACGCCGCTATCCCTTAAATTTAGCGATTGACCTCTGCCCTGAATACCATAACCAATAATAGCAATCTTTTTATTTTTTAATATCTTTAAATCTGCATTTTTATCATAATAAACCTTGGCCATTTTCCCCTCCTTTAATGAGTACACAATTTATGGAACAGCGTGAACATAAATTGTATGTGCGAATTGAATCCGCCTAAGGCGGATAGTTTTAATATCGTTTAACTACTTCTCCACAGCTATCCTGCCGGTTCTAACCATTTCTTTTATTTCATAAGCCGAAAGTGCATTAAGTAATTTTTCCACTCCTTCTTCCGAGTTTGCTACTTCAACTGTAAGCTTGGAATTATTCTCGTTGATAATTTTAGCCTTATAATTTTTTAAAATTTTAGCAACTTTATCTTTGCTTTCCCCGGCATCGATTTTAAAAAGCAGCAGCTCTCTATCAATATAACCTTTCTTGGTTAAATCAATTATTCTAATAACATCAATTAAGCGATGCAACTGTTTAATTATTTGCTCCAGAATTTTCTCATCGCCCTCAACAACAATAGTCATTCTGGAAATAGTGGGATTTTCTGTCTCGCCA
>CAYUDR010000159.1:0-2556 GCA_964443705.1 uncultured Planctomycetia bacterium
TTTTGGTATCAGGACCTGCTCAAAGGTTTTTTTATTACCTTTCAATGTTACGTGTGGTTCATATGTCTTAAAATCTTCATGCAAATCAGGCACGGGGCACCTCATGACGTCAAAGTTGCCCCTGCCAGTTACAATCATTTTAAGTGTCATTGGATCTCCGGCTTCTACGGCATTGGGATCTACCAAAAGGTTAAAATTGAAATTTCCAACCGCCCCGCTAAAATTTTCCGGCTGGCCTTCTTTTGGCAAAGGAAGTACTGTCACAAAAATTTCTTTAGATTTCAATCCCAGCGGATAAGTTTCGTATTTTCCGAAGAAATCATCAAAGGCATCTCCCCCAAAAAAATCATCAAAAATACTCGATCTTCTGGTGGCCCTTTGTTTACTGATAATAAGATTACACTCCAGTTCTGAAGGGCCCAAAGTAAGTTCACCCGGCTTTATGGCGAAAATATGCGTTTTAAACTCCACCACATCGTATGGAATGCCGTTTAAGCCTTGCGTATATTGCCTGGGTTTTTCAAATTCACCTACAGAAAATCCTTCGTGTTCAAATTGAGGATATTGAATCTCTCTAAGTGAAAGCCTGTTTACATACAATTTTATAGTTAGCGGGACAACTTCATTTAAATATAATTTTTCTTTTTCAATTTCCATAACCACAAAAATTCTGTTTTCTAATTCCATCTTTATTTTGCCCGGTGTCTGTGGCGCCTGCTTTTTTTCTGCAACAGGCCCCCGCACTACTTCAACCGTTACTTGCCCGGAGGTATAGTTTTTTCCTTCATAGCTGACTGAAAAAGGACCGAGAGACAAAATTCCCGACTTAAGCGGGGTAATCATATAATTATAAGTTATTGACTTTGTAGTTTTGCCATCTACAATCGACATCAACGCTGAAGGGCCGGCATAACGAACCCTGACATTCTTTATCTGAGGTAATTCCGGCTTGGGGGCATCCTGCGTATTATGAAAAATAAGGCTAAGTTTAAAGCTTCTGCCAAAAGAGATTTTATTTTTGTCTACCGCAGCCTCAAAGATTATATCTGAAGCCGCGTAAATCGAATTAAAAACCCAAAATTCAAAGAGCAAAACGATAATTAAAAATATAAAATTTTTAAAAATTTTATTCTTCAATTTTTTCCGCCTGCCAGATGGCGGACGGAGATTTTTAATCCTTGATTTTTGCACTTTTATTACCAATCCCTTAATACCCTTGGATAACCGGCTTTCTTTTTCTTGGCTTTGGTATCTTTTGCATCTTCTTCATGCTGATAACTTTCTAACAGCATTCTTGCTTCTTCTTCAGACATTTCCCCCAATTCTGCGGGTATTTCTTCGGCTTCTCCCTCTCCTCCAAACTCCTCTCCGCTGCCTTGCGGCGCACCCTGCGGAGTTTGCCCGGGGGAAGGTTGCGGCTGTTCTTTTTTTTGTTCTTGCTCCTGTTTTTCTTTTTCCTTCTCTTCCTGTTCTCTTTGTTCCTTTTCCTTTTGTTCTTGTTCTTTTTGTTCTTTTTCCTTCCCTTCCTGTTCTTTTTCTTTTTGCTCCTGTTCTTCTTTTTCTTTCTGCTCCTCTTGCTGCTCTTTTTTTTGCTTTTCCTCTTCCTGCTCCTGTTTCTCTTTTTCTTGCTTCTGTTCCTCTTTATCCTGTTTCTCTTTTTCTTGCTGTTGTTGCTGCTGCTGCTGTTGCTGCTGCATAAGTTCTTTTATTTTCTTTTCCACAAACTCATAATTAAACTTTGCATCTTCATCTTTTTCATCTAAATCTACGGCCCTTTTATAATAACTAAGCGCCTTTTTATATAAATTAAGAGCCCCGGAGGAATCCGTATTTTCCTTGATTAATCCCTGCCTGACTATGGAATTGCCTATATTGTAATTTGCCATTGACTCCAATTGAGAATCTTTTGTAACCAAAGACTTTATAAGCGAATCTACGGCCTTGGGGTAATCTCCTTGTTTATATAGGGTTGCTCCCACATTAAAATTTACTATGTCGGAATCGGGTGATTCGGTTCGCGCTTCATTATATTTGCTGATGGCCTCATCGTATTTTTCATCTTCATACAACCGATTGCCTTCTTTTACATCTTTGACAATCGAAGCCGCCAGAGCGAAAGGCAATACAAAAAATAAAGCTGCTACAAAAATTATTATACACAAAATTCTTCTCATCTCAATCTTAATTTTCCACTTATAAAAGGCTCCACAATTAAGAGCAGGAGAGCTATGCCCAGAAAAATCTGAAATCTTTCTTCATAGTGTTTTTTCATCTTGCTTTCAAATTCTCTTTTTTCCATTTTAGAAAGCCTCTCCTTATAAATCAAATCCAAACCAAACTCTGCGCCGGTTGCCTTTACATAGCTGCCTCCGGTAATCATGGCTATTTGTTCCAGGGGCTCTTCGTCCAGGCGTGTTTTTACCACTTTTCCTTCTTTATTTTTCAAGAATAAGCGGCGTGAATACCTGCCGCTGCTAACAGGTATGAGCTCTCCCTCTTTAGTTCCTATGCCTATGCAGAATATCTTAATACCCTCTTCCTTGGCCGCTTTCGCTG
>CAYUDR010000160.1:0-2547 GCA_964443705.1 uncultured Planctomycetia bacterium
GTTCTTCTCGGGGGAATTAATTATATTCAATGAAGAATAAAGAGTAGTGGTTTTGCCGCTGCCGGTGGGGCCGGTTACAAGGATTATCCCATAAGGACTCTTTATCAAGGCCTCGTATCTTTTTAAAGTCTCAGTTGAAAAACCAAGTTGACTTAAGCTAAAAAGGGCAGTGCTCTTATCAAGTAATCTCAAAACAACGTTTTCCCCGTTGACGGTGGGAAAAACTGAAACTCTTATATCAATATCTTTGTCTTCCACTTTTACATTAAAACGGCCGTCCTGCGGAGCGCGGGTTTCGGCAATATCCATGTTAGCTAAAATCTTAATCCTTGAAATTACAGCAGGTTGAAGATACTTGGGCGGGTTGGGTGCATCATGCAAAATGCCATCTACTCGATAACGCACCATCAATTTATCCCGTTCCGGCTCAATATGTATATCACTGGCTTTTTCCTGAACTGCTTGAGAAATTAAAAAATTCACTATTTTCACCACAGGTGTTTCCTGAACTATATCTTTCAGGCGCTTTATATCTATCTTCCCGTCCTCTTTTAGACCCATGCTCCGCGCATCAATTTTGCCAATGGCTTCCTCTAAGGTTCCGCTCGTGCCATAGTATTGATTTATGGCGGTCTTTATGGAATCTTTGCTGGCAAAAATCGGTTCGATGTCGTATTTGCATTTTGTTTTTAGGTAATCGATGGTAAGAATATCAGTGGGATCCACCATAGCTACAGTCAGGTTATTCTCAACTCTAAAAAGAGGTATGAGGAAGGACTTGCGGGCTAATTTTTCAGGAATAAGCTTGATAACTTTTTTATCAATTACATAATCTGAAATATCAAGGTAGGGAATTCCGGTAATTTCAGCTAAAATAACAATAATTTCTTCTTCGGTTAAGATGTTTTCTTCAGCTAAAATTTCTCTTAAAGGCTTTTTGGTCTCTGTGGATTTCTTTTTAGCTTTTTCTAAAATCTCTTTAGAGATAATTTTCTTTTTTAATAAGGCCTCTTCTAATTTTTTTTCAAGACCTATCATTCTTAGGCTTTATCAGTTTTTTGTTCGATAAAATTATTAACTATCTGTCGCTGTTCGGAAGTAAGATTTAAAAACTGAACTCCCATCTTAAAGGTTTTTTCTTTTCCGACAACCAAAGAAACCACCCTGGCCTGTGTGTGCATAACTTTTGATTTAATATTTAGCGTCTCGGGTAACTCAGGAATTAAATCCTTAACATTAATATCAAGAGTAACAACAGAACCCTTTGGGATAAAAATGGGAGTTTTAATTAAAGCGCCGCCTGCGCTCATATTTTCAACGATGGCCTCGACTTTTTCTTTGTTACGCAGCTTAACAAAAGGCGACTGCATATTAAAAGTTACAGCGACATCAATATTCAACCTTTTAAAACGACGCGTATTTTTTAAAAATGCTGTCATTTGTTCTCTACGACCTTTTTTAATCCTTTATCTACAATCTGAGAAATAGTTTTTTTGTCTTTGGAGTCAAGTTTCAAAAACTCAACACCCATCTCATATTTATTTCCTACTTGCTGTCTGAAAGAAACGAGTTTGGAAGTAGTGTGAATAGTACCTTTTTTATCTATAATGGGCAGGGTTAAAGGTGAGGAGGCCTGATGTAAATTAATTTGAAGAGAAAGGCTGGCGCCTTTGGGAAGAAAAACTGAGGTTTTTATTAAAGCGCCGCCGGCGCCTATGTTTTTAATAGTGCCTGCGGATAAATCCACCTTTTTCAAGTTAACTTCTTTCTGATCAGTCTCAAAGACAGCCGGTATTAAAAGGTCAATTCTTTTATACTTTCGGCGCTCTTTTCCTGCCTTCATTTTTCCCCTTTGAAAATATAACTATACCACAAATCTCGTTAATTGTCAATTAGTTACAACTTTTCCGCGCTCTGTTAATTCCTAAATAGTAACTAGCCACCGGCTGCCAAAATTAACCGAGTTTATAATGTTTCTTGACTTTCTCGCTTATATCCCACACGCAGTTCAATCCGGCAGGAAAAGTTACTAAATCACCGGCTCCAAATTCAACCGCTTCGCCCCCCTCCGGCTCAACGCGTATTTTCCCTTCAAGAAGATAACAAATTTCCCGGGTATCATAACTCCAATCAAATTTTGAAGGCTCCTTCTCCCATACAGGCCAGCTAAACACACCCATTTCTTCTAACTTTTTCTTGTCCGGATTGTGTTCAATTTTTATCTGCGCCATTTCTTTCCTCCTTATTGAGACCACAGGCCTCTATTATTCTCCCTGGCTTCCTTTTGTGCTTCTAAAAATACATTTTTATATTTCACGTTAGGGGGAATAGTTAATAATTGAGCATAGCCCTGCCGGACTATCTCATCATTAACAAACAACCCGTCTTTTAAATAAACGTAAGCAAGCAACCTGCCGTATTTATCATACCTCTCAACATCAAATTCTAAACGAACTCTTTTGCCTTCAACTAATTTTTTAGTAAACTGAGTTGCCTGCTTGCCCAGGGCCTTAATGACCTCGGTATCTTTATTGGATTTTTTAGCCT
>CAYUDR010000161.1:0-2512 GCA_964443705.1 uncultured Planctomycetia bacterium
AACCGCCGACGCCGGGATTTTCAGTCCCGCGCTCTACCGACTGAGCTACCGCGGCCTATTTTAAACCCATTAGTAGTGAGAATACAGCAGTCAGGGAAAAATTTTTCTTTTTGCTATTTCTTAATTTCTAACTACTAATTCCTGGTTCCTACTTTTGTTGGTAGGCGGGACAGGAGTCGAACCTGTGACCTCATGAATGTAAATCATGCGTTCTAACCAACTGAACTACCCGCCCCATTTTAAGTGGTTAGCAGTCAAAATAGTAGTTAGGAAAAATTCACCTTGCTTGCTCTTGACTCTTAACTACTAGTTGCTAACTACTATTTTTTGTTGGCGGGGCGGACGGGATTCGAACCCGCGACCTCCAGATCGACAATCTGGCATTCTAAACCGAGCTGAACTACCGCCCCATTTTTCTCCTGCTTCATACTTTATGGTTCATTGTTCACGATTATATCATGCAATCATAATACACTTTTCACGAACCACGAAAATGTTTTGTATTTAGTATCTTAATTTCTCTAGCTTATTAAAACACATTTTTGAATTTTCTGTCAACTATTAAAGAAATATTATTCAACAGTAACGCTTTTTGCTAAATTTCGGGGTTTATCCACATCACAACCTCTCTCAACTGCTATATAGTAAGCCAGCAGCTGAAGAGGAAGGGCAATTAATATATTTGAAATTAACTCATCTGTTCTTGGTATATAAATCACGTAATGTGAATCTTTTTTAATCTGAGAATCGCCTTCAGTTGCGATAGATATAATGACGCCTCTTCTGGCTTTTATTTCCTGAATATTAGATATCATTTTCTCATAAATAGAGCAGTTCGGTGCAATACATACCACCGGGAATTCCTTATCCACTAAGGCAATGGGGCCGTGTTTCATTTCTCCTGCACCAAAACCCTCCGCATGAATATACGAGATTTCCTTAAGCTTTAAAGCTCCCTCTAGGGCATTAGGAAAATTTATGTTTCTTCCTAGATACATAAAATTGTTAGCATAGCTATATTTTTTGGCACACCGGAAAATGGTATTTTTGCTACCCAAAATTTTTTCCATGAATCCCGGTATTTTTTTCAACTTCTTTAAATATACCTCTTCATCTTCTTTCTTCAGAGTTTTGCGTAGCATACCTAAATATAAAGCAAAAAGGAAAAAAATTACTATCTGGGAAACATAAGCTTTGGTTGAAGCAACACCTATCTCAGGACCAGCGTGAGTATAAATGACTCCATCTGAATCTCTAGCGATAGACGAACCTATTACGTTACAAATAGATAAAACTTTCGCCTTCTTTTGCCTTGCCAAACGAATACTGGCAAGTGTATCGGCTGTTTCACCGGATTGAGTAACAGCAATAACAAGAGTGTTCTTGTCAATAATAGGATCACGATATCTAAATTCACTGGATATATCAACCCATACGGGTATACGCGTGAATTTCTCTAAAAGATATTTACCTATTAAAGCAGCGTGCCAGGCCGTTCCGCATCCGGTAATAATTATTTTTTTAACTTTGTTTAAGTAGTTTTTTTTAATATTTAATTCTTCAAATTCGATTTTGCTGCCGAACACTCTCCTTTTTAACATATTTGCAATCACTCTTGGTTGCTCGTGTATTTCCTTAAGCATAAAATGAGCGAAACCGCGCCGGGAAACACTATCAACATTCCACTTAATTTTTTCTATCTTTTTCTTTAAAATTTTACCATCTAAATTAAAGACTTTTATACTGTCTTTAGAAACCTGAGCAATTTCATAATCATCTAAATAAATAATGCGCTGGGTTTTATTTAATACAGCCGGGACATCGGAAGCAACGAAATTTTCACCATTGCCTACGCCGAGAATAAGCGGACTACCGCAGCGGGCTACAAAAACTTCCTCGGGGTCTTTATTTGAAATTACTGCTATAGCATAAGTACCTTTTATTTTCCTTAAAGTCTTTCTTAAGGCAACAACTAAATTGCCTTTATAGTTTTCTTCAATTAAATGAACTATTACTTCCGTGTCAGTCTGGGATTTAAACTTATGACCTTTTTTTATTAAATTTTCCTTTAGACGCGCATAATTTTCTATTATGCCATTGTGCGCAACAGCAAAAGAATTAGTGCAATCGGTATGCGGATGAGCATTTTTTTCATTCGGCTCTCCATGAGTTGCCCATCTGGTATGACCGATGCCGCAATGACCAGAGAGAGGTTTCTCTATTAAAGAAGCATTAAGAACCGAGAGTTTCCCGCGCCTTTTTCTTAAAATCAAATCGCCGTTTGAAATAACGGCGATACCGGCTGAATCATATCCCCGATATTCCAAACGGGCCAAACTTTCCAGTAAAATAGAGGATGCTTTTTTCGCACCCACGTAAGCAACAACACCACACACTTTTCTTTTTTCCCTTTATTTAAAAATTGGCGTCCCCAACCGGATTTGAACCGGTGTCTTCAGATCGAGAATCTGACGTCCTAGACCAGGCTAGACGATGGGGACGATATCTTTAT
>CAYUDR010000162.1:0-2468 GCA_964443705.1 uncultured Planctomycetia bacterium
AGATAACAAATCATTTCACTGGACAAGGCTAGCGCCTTGCCAGTGAATTCAATCGTTAGGTAAATAAAAATATGGATATAGTGAATAAAAAAATGCAGGGATTTAATAAAAATAAACTATCCGTAGTGTCCAGCACGGGTTGGGGCTACCAACCGCAATTCTTAGGAGCCAGCCATCCTTAAGTTTGAATGTGACCTAAATTCAAAAAAAATTCCCTTTTCGCATTACTGGAAATTCTGTGTGGGCAGCGGACACGCCGCTCTGGCTTTGCGAGAAAACTGGCGCCTTCAGTTAAAAAAAATCCACCTGGAACTTGGCTTTAAATACCTTAGATTTCACGGCCTCTTAAATGATGATATGTCAGTTTGCACAGGCACACCGCATAAAATCCGATATTCCTTCTCTAAAATATATTCCGTTTTTGATTACTTGCTTGAGATCGGCATGCGTCCTTTTATTGAACTTGGTTTTATGCCTTCTTTATTAGCTTCCGCTCCAAAAACTGTTTTTTATTACAAAGGCAATATTACCCCTCCCAGAGATTTTAACCGGTGGACTGATTTAATAGAAAACCTGATTAGAGGCTTAATAAAGCGCTATGGTTTAAGCGAGGTGAAAAAATGGCTATTTGAAGTTTGGAATGAACCGAATCTGAAAGCATTCTGGGATGGCAATCAAGATGATTATTTTAAATTTTATAGATACAGCGCCTTTGCCATTAAGAAGGTAAATAAAGATTTGAGAGTGGGAGGCCCCGCTACGGCCGGCAATGGATGGCTCGGAGAATTTATTGAGTTTTGCCGCAAGAGAAAAGTCCCTTTTGATTTTATAACTACACATAGTTATCCCACTGATATTGCCCTCGGCCGCGAACTGGATATGGGAGAGGTTTTAGCCAGGAGCAAGCGGGGAATTTTGTATGAATTAGCCCGGGAAGGCAGAAAGTTAGCCGGCAAATTCCCGCTTTATTATACAGAGTGGAATTCTTCTCCAAGTTCTCGGGATACTTACCATGACAGCATTTATATGGTTCCTTTTATAATAAGGACATTAATGGCGAATATAGGGTTAGTAGATGCTTATTCTTTCTGGACATTCACTGATATTTTTGAAGAAGAAGGTTTTTGTGAAATACCCTTTCATGGGGGTTTTGGTCTTCTTAATATAAATGGCATACCCAAGCCTTCTTACCGCGCCTTTGAAATTCTTTGTGGCTTAGGCACACAATTTATCAAGGTAAGCGGAAAGCATAAGACCGTTGATGTTTTTGTCGTAATAGATGAAATGAAAAAGGAGGCAAGTTTAATTGCCACCAATCATAACTCACCGCAGAAACCCATTGAGGAAGAAAAAGTGAGAGTTCGCATAAAAAGCAAATACGCACTTTCGAAATTTAATATTATTAAAATAGATAAAAGTCATTCAAATCCGCTTGGCAAGTGGGAAGAAATGGGCAGCCCTCAGAAATTAACTAAAGAGACTATAGATTTATTAAAAGAAGAATCCAAATTAAAAAAAGCATCTTTCATTCCCCGCAAACAAAAGGAATATTTTGATTTTGAATTTGTTCTTTCCCGGCACGCCAGTTGTATTATTAGTTTTAGAATAGAAAAATAAGGAGGTTTTTATGATTATAGGTTTTTTGGCACTTGGTCTTGTTGGAGGTATTCTTAGTGGTTTATTGGGTATAGGCGGAGGGATAGTTGTTATTCCGGCCCTGGTTTATATCTTTGGCTTAAGCCAGCATCAATCGCAAGGGACCACCCTGGCCATGATGATTCCGCCCATAGGCCTTCTGGCAGCTATCCAGTATTATAAGGCCGGCTATATCAACATCCCTATGGCAGCCTGGATTGCACTTGGTTTTATAGTGGGTGGAGGCATAGGAGCTATTTTGGTTCAGCCAATTCCCGATTCACTTTTGAGAAGAATATTCGGTTTTTTTATGTTTTTGGTAGCCATTAAAATGATTATCGGTAAATGAAAAACAAAGCGGGAATGATTTTTTAATCAATTGACCTTACGCTCAAAATTTGATATTATAGT
Organism: uncultured Planctomycetia bacterium; assembly: GCA_964443705.1. Lineage (GTDB taxonomy): Bacteria > Omnitrophota > Gorgyraeia > DAOVKU01 > DAOVKU01 > DAOVKU01. The sequence goes on from CAYUDR010000162.1 coordinate 2,047, forward strand.
CAACGTCAAATAAAGGCATAATTTAGCTTGTCATTATAAGGAGTTACAAAAATGATAGAGAGATACACTACCCCAGAAATGAAGAAAATTTGGTCAGACCACAATAAATTCAAAAAGATGCTGGAGGTCGAAGTCCTTGCCTCTGAGGCCCAGTCAAAACTGGGGTTTATTCCTCAAAAAGACCTGGCTGTCATTAAAAAGAAAGCCAAGTTTGACATAGAACGTATAGAGAAAATAGAGAAAAAGACTAAACATGATATAGTAGCTTTTGTGATTAATCTGGCTGAAAATGTGGGTTCTTCGGGAAAATATATACATCTTGGATTAACTTCTTCCGATGTTGTTGATACGGCAGCTGCTGTTCTTATGAAAGATGCCTGTGATGTTTTAATTTCAGATTTAGAGAAACTCACCAGAGCCCT
>CAYUDR010000163.1:0-2467 GCA_964443705.1 uncultured Planctomycetia bacterium
GTGACTGTAATCAGAGAAACTCGCGCTATAGAATATGCGAAATAATCCAGAAGACAGATAACAGGAGACAGAAGACACCTGCCTGCCGGCAGGCAGGGATAACAGATTTTTATTCCTCTGGCCTCTGGCCTCTGTTTTCTGATTATGAAAGAAAGGAAAAAAATGAAATCTCTTGTAATCGGGGATGTAGTTGGCAGGCCCGGCAGAGAGGCGCTGCGGAGTTTATTGCCAACGCTTAAGAAGAAATACAGAATAGATTTTATCATTGCCAATGGCGAGAACGCGGCAGGCGGCAGCGGATTAACACCTAAAGTAGTCAAAGAAATTTTGAGCAGTGGCGTAGATGTTATAACAAGCGGAGACCATATCTGGCGCAAAAAAGAAGTTCTGGAAGTGATATCGAAAGAAAACAGGTTATTGCGTCCTGCAAATTATCCGGTGGGTGTTCCCGGAAGCGGTTTTTGTGTATATGGGCGCGGTAAGGCAAAAATAGGAGTGATAAATGTTGTTGGTAGGGTTTTTATGAATTGCCTCGAAGATCCATTTTTGGCAGCCAAGAGGGCAGTCAAAGAGATTAAGAAAGAGACACCCAATATTTTTGTGGACATACATGCGGAAGCCACCAGTGAAAAACTGGCCCTGGCCTTTTTTTTAGATGGCGAAGTCACTGCCGTTTTTGGCACGCATACTCATATTCAGACAGCCGATGAGAGACTCTTACCGAAAGGAACTGCTTATATTACCGATCTGGGAATGACAGGCCCATTTGACTCTATACTTGGCAGGCGCCCCGAAGCGATACTGGAAAAATTTATCACAGGCCTGCCTACAAAATTCGAAATGGCCACTGATAATGTTCAAATACAAGGTGCCATAATAGAATTTGATGCCGAGCGTGGTAAGGCCATTTCTGTAAAGAGGTTGATAGAATGTCTTAAATAAATTCCGAAGCCCGGAACCAATTTTTGGGCGCATGAGATAAACAGGCAAAATTTGTGTTGTGAGGTAAAGAATTTGAGAGTGACCGAAGTAAAATTTAAAGAAACAATTCAGTGTTTGGAAAAAATCGTAGAGGAACTGAAAACAGAAAAACTTTCTCTTGAGAATTCTCTGAAAAAATATGAAGAAGGCGCTAAATTAATTCAGGATTATTCTAAGAAACTGGATGAGGCAGAGAAGAAGATTAAATAAAAACATAGATCATGGTTTCATTAAGGAAGATGAAATACATTGAGAAAAATTAACTTCAAAAAAGTTTTTAGAAAAGAAAAAGAAAAAATAGAGCGCACTTTAAAAAACTTTCTTATGTTAAGATGCCAACGATCTCAAGCCCTCATGCTGGCCATGAGGTATGCTGTTTTCTCCGGCGGTAAGCGCTTAAGACCCATTTTGGCGCTTCTTAGCGCTCAAGTTGCCGGCAAAGAGAACAAAGATTCTTTATATTGTGCCTGTGCGGTTGAACTAATACATAGTTATTCTTTAGTTCATGACGATTTACCGGCTATGGATAATGACGCTTTTCGGCGCGGCAAACTTGCTGTTCATCGGAAATTCTCTGAACATAATGCCATTCTCTGCGGAAACGCACTTTTAGTCAAGGCCTTTGAACTTTTATCGAGGGTTGATAAATCTAAGGTTAAGTCTATTTTCTCTGAAATTACGCAGGCCTTAGGTGTTTTTGGCTTAATAGGCGGCCAGCTTCAAGATATTGATTTAAGCAAAAAAAACCTTAAAGTTAATCCTTCCACGAAAACCCTTCTTTCTATTTCAAATAAAAAGACCGCTTCTTTATTCAAAGCCGCTTCTAAAATGGGGGCTATTTCTTCCTCATCTAATAAGAAGAAGATAAAGGCGCTTGAAGAATATGGCCAGAATATTGGGCTTGCATTTCAGTTCATAGATGATATATTGGACAAAGAAGGTTTTTATCGTTTATTAGGAAAGGAAAAGGCAGTTAGTGAAGCCAAAAACCTCATTGAAGTTGCAAATCAGAAGTTAAAAATATTTGGTAGGAAAGCAAATCGTCTATATCTTTATTCCGAATATCTTTTAGAAAGAATAAATTAAGGCTTAGCGAAAATGTATTTAGAGAAAATTAACTCGCCCCGGGATTTAAAAAAAATAGCCCAGAAGAATTTACCCTTTCTTGCTAAAGAAATCAGGCAAAAAATAATTGAGGTAACTTCCCACACTGGAGGCCACCTGGCCAGCAATCTGGGAGTGGTAGAATTGACTATCGCCACACACTATGTTTTTGATGCCCCCGCAGATAAAATAATCTGGGATGTTAGCCATCAGGCGTATACTCATAAGTTGCTCACGGGCAGGTATAAAAATTTTGATACCCTCAGGCAGTATAAAGGCATAAGCGGTTTTACCAATAAAGATGAAAGCATTTATGATGTAATGACCTGCGGACATTCCTCAACCTCAATTTCTAATGCCCTGGGCATGGCTGTTGGCAGGG
>CAYUDR010000164.1:0-2454 GCA_964443705.1 uncultured Planctomycetia bacterium
AAAAGAAATTTGCGGCAGGACACTATTGATGAACAAAGGTTCAATAATCGCCATGGATAAAACCGATAAAATCTTCCAAAATACACAGCTTCTGAATCAATATTATCTATAAATAAATCTTGAAACAAATTCCTTTTGTGATATACTTGTAACGTAAGGAAAACCTAAAGATTTAAAATGGGTAAAATAATTAGTCTTACAATAGGTTCTTTAGCAATAATACTAGGCATAATTTTACTCATCAGATGGTCCTATGAGTTTTTCTTTATGCTTAAAGGTTCAGTGCCCCTGGTGCTGATATTTGCCGGTGTTATTGCGCTCTCCGCAGGCCTTTCCGAATTAAAAGATATCAAAAAATCCAAAGAAACATAGACGCTACTAATAGTAGCCTACCCAAAATTTAATACAATATGTAGTATTTTTAGTTGACTTTTTAATCTTCCTTATGATATAATTCCGGTTAGTAAAAAATTTATTTTATTAGGAGGAAATCAAATGCGGGAAAATCATGAAATCAAATTAACTGAAACCTCCAAAAAAGTTCTGGAGAAACGATACCTCGCTAAAGACTCTACAGGTAAAGTTGTAGAGACGCCTAAAGATTTATTCCGCCGCGTTGCGCAAAATGTTGCTCAGGCTGATAAATTATATGATAAGAAGGCGGATTTAAAAAATACAGAAAATGAATTTTACAAAGTAATGGCAAGCTTAGAATTCCTGCCGAATTCCCCGACTCTTATGAATGCCGGACGGGAGCTGCAGCAGCTTTCCGCTTGTTTTGTCCTTCCGATAGACGATTCCATGGATTCAATTTTTGAAACGGTGAAAGACATGGCCCTCATTCAGAAGTCAGGCGGAGGGACAGGGTTTAGTTTTTCGCGCTTAAGGCCTAAAAACAGCACCGTGAAAACTACCGGCGGCGTGGCAAGCGGCCCTATTTCGTTTCTTAAGGTTTTCAATTCTGCTACAGAGGCTGTGAAACAGGGAGGGACGCGTCGCGGGGCAAATATGGGTATTTTAAGAGTAGACCATCCTGATATTTTGGAATTTATAAAATGCAAAGAAAGCGATAAGGATATTACAAACTTCAATATCTCCGTTGCAATAACAGATGAATTTATGCAAAAAGTTAGAGAGGAGAAGGATTACAATATAATAGACCCGCATACAAAAGAAACCGTAGGAAGCCTTAATGCAAAAGAGGTTTTCGAGCTCATGGTAAAAATGGCCTGGAAAAACGGCGAGCCGGGAATTGTATTTTTGGACAGGATGAATAAATTTAATCCGACACCTTCCGTCGGAGAATATGAATCAACAAACCCATGTGTTATCGGGGATACTTTGGTCTCTACCGAGTTTGGTTTGATGAAGATTAAAGACGTGTCTAATAAATACGGTAACGGCGGATTGAGGATACTTACGGACGATCGAGTAATAGACACTTTATGCGGCCAATCGGATAATAATAGCGGCGGTTTAATGGTGCAGTCGAGGCCGGGCGTAAGCCTGAATACGATATCCCGAGCTTGGAAGACAGGCGTAAAACCAACTTTTAAATTGATTACAAAGACCGGATATGAACTTGTCGCAACAGGCGATCATAGGATAATGACGAATGAGGGATGGGTTCAAGTCAAAAATCTTATAAGAACAAGACATAAGATCTTGATACAATCCGAAAGCCAAAACTTCAATAAAAGTGACAGGTTGCCGTTTGATTTTCCCAATGCGCATAAAGGAAAAAATGGCAGAACATACAGATTGAGTCTTCCGCGTAAATGGACAAAGGAATTGGGCCAGATTTTGGGATGGCTTATAGGTGACGGATGGATGATGGAGAAATCAGGCAGATGCGTGGCTTTCTCTTTCGGTAAAAAAGATAGAGAGGTCATTGACTATTTAAAACCGATACTTGATAAGATGAATGGAACTAAAGTCAAAGGGATTATGAGGCCAAGAGATGTTTTTCACTTGGGTTACCACAGTAAGTATATGGTAGAATTTTTTAAGAAATTAGGCATTAAAGCGGTAGATTCTGATGAAAAAGAAGTGCCCGAATTGATATTTAGAGCTCCTAAAGAAGCAGTGGTAGGATTTTTGCAGGGACTGTTTTCTTCAGATGGGACTGTAAGGACTAATCCGAAAGCCAATAGTGCGTGGATTGCCTTAACGTCAAAAAGCAAAAAGCTGCTTCAGGAAGTTCAACTTTTACTTTTAAATTTAGGTATCAAGAGCACCATCTATAACAGGAGCCGCAAGGAAAGAAAAGGATTATTCAAGTATATTGATAAAAAAGGTAACGAGAGAAGCTATAACTCGGATGGCGTTCTATACGAATTGGGTATATTCGGGGCGAGTCGTGAGAAATTCAGAAAAAAAATTAATTTTCTTAATAGCTATAAGAAAAAGAGATTGGATAATATCAAATTTAAAGGCTTCAGAGAAGAAAAATTT
>CAYUDR010000165.1:0-2444 GCA_964443705.1 uncultured Planctomycetia bacterium
CAACTATATCCTGCACTTTCCAGCGTGGATTAAGCGAAGAAAAGGGGTCTTGAAAAACTATCTGCATTCTTTTTCTTATTGAAATCAGGCTATTTTTATCTATCTTTGCATCCTCAAAGAAAACCTCCCCCCCATCCGGCTCTAATAGACCTAAAATAAGCCGGGCGGTGGTGGTTTTACCGCAACCGGATTCTCCTACTAAACCAAAAGACTCACCTTTTTTGATAAAAAAGGAAATTCCATCAACCGCCTTGACTACCTCCAGCTGTGGGCCAAAAAGACCTTTTTTTATAGCAAAAAATTTCTTTAGATTTTCTATCTGAATTAAATTTCCCATTTATCTTTCCCTCAAACACCTAACATAATGACCCGCTTCTATTTCCCTCAAAGCTGGTTTTTCCTCAAGACACATATCTTCTTTTTTTTGGCATCTTGGATAAAAAAGACAGCCCTTGGTTTTCCTGGTTAAATCTGGTAATGTACCCGGGATTTCTTTTAGCCGCTTAAGTTTAAACTCTTTGGTAGCCTGAGGCAAGGCAGCCAACAAGCCTTTAGTGTAGGGATGTTTGGGATTTTTAAAAATCCTTCTGACATCGGTATATTCTACAATCTGGCCCGCATACATAACAGCCACGAAATCTGCCAAGCGGGCTATTATGCCAAAATCGTGCGTAACAATTAAAATCGACATATCGAATTCTTCTCTTAAGCTCTGTAATAATTCCAATATTTGCGCCTGAATAGTTACATCCAGGGCTGTAGTTGGTTCATCGGCGATAAGCAATTTAGGACGGCAAGCCAGGGCTTGCGCTATCATCACCCGCTGGCGCATACCGCCTGAAAGATTGTGCGGATATTGATAGATTATTCTCCCGGGTGATGGCATCTTTACTTTCCCAAGTAAGCTAATAGCCAGAGACTCCGCCTCTTTCTTTTTTATATTATAATGTGCAAGAAGCACTTCTGAAATCTGCTCACCAATAGTTAAAACAGGATTTAAAGAAGTCATTGGTTCCTGAAAAATAAAGGAAATTTTATTCCCGCGAATATGCCTTAAATTCTCTCCTTCCATTTTCAAAATGTTCTTACCTTCAAATAAAATCTGACCACCGGTTATCTCACCGGGGGGCTCAATTAATTTTAAAATAGAAAGGCAGCTAACAGTCTTACCGCAGCCACTTTCTCCCACCAGGCCCAGGGTCATCCTGGGGGCTATCTTAAAATTAACCCCATTGACTGCTTTAAGTAAACCATGGGGTGTATTAAACTGAACACTTAAATTTTTAACTGCGAGTAACTCTTTCATAAATATCTAAATTTTCAGGCGCGGGTCCAAAATATCCCTCAAGCCCTCGCCAACCAGATTAAAACTCAAAACCGTAATTAAAATAGCCATGCCGGGAAAAAGCGTAAGCCACCAGGCGTAGTCTATGTAATGACGTCCTACGGTTAAAATATTACCCCAGCTTGGTGTCGGAATTTGAACGCCAAATCCTAAAAAACTCAAAGCCGATTCTATTAATATAGCGCCGCCCACACCCAGAGTAGCACTTACAAAAATAGGAGCGGCTGCGTTAGGTAAGATATGTTTAAAAATAATTTTAAAATCAGGAGTGCTACAGGCATGCGCTGCCAAAACGTAATCCCTTTCTTTCTGTGTAAGAAACTCCGCCCTTACCAGCCTGGTTAAACCGGCCCAGCTGGTAAGCCCGATGACAACCATAACATTTATTATATTTGGCCCCAAAAAAGCGATAATCATTAAAATAAAATATATCCTTGGCAGGCACATCATCACTTCCACAAGGCGCATAATAGCAAAATCGACTTTTCCTCCGTAAAAACCGGCTATGGCACCAAGAGTTACTCCTATCAATAAAGAGATAGCTACAGCTATAAAACCAACACTCAAGGAAATTCTCGAACCGTAAACCATACGGCTAAATAGGTCGCGGCCCAAGTCATCTGTGCCCATAAAATGTTGCATTGAAGGCGGCTGTAATATATCTTCCTCGGTCAAAGAAGTCCGGTATGGGCTATAGGTAGCGATTAAAGGTGCAAAAATAGCTACCCCAAACATAAACATAATCAGAATTAGCCCAAAAAAAACTGTCTTGTGTTTTAATAACAATTTGCCCATTTTTCTTTTCTATTTATATCTTATTCTCGGGTCTATCACCGCATAAAGAATATCGGAAATTAAAATGCCTATGAGCGTTAAAAATATAGAAATCACAGCCCCGCCCATAACAGTCGGATAATCATAATTCATAATAGCTTCATAGGTCAGGCGGCCCATTCCAGGCCATGCAAAAATAGTTTCCATGATGAAACTGCCACTTATAAGGCCGGGTATAGAAAAACCGATAATGGTAATTATGGGCAGGAGCGCATTTTTAAAAGCGTGACGCCAGATAATTCTTTTGGGCGATAGGCCTTTGGCT
>CAYUDR010000166.1:0-2443 GCA_964443705.1 uncultured Planctomycetia bacterium
TGGTGGACCGAGGGGGATTCGAACCCCCGACCTCCTGATTGCGAACCAGGCGTTCTTCCAGCTGAACTATCGGCCCAGATGAATACACCAGTGTGCGAGGTTAAGCCTCGCACAGCCAAGCGTACGAGGTTATGTGCGAGGTTAAGCCTCGCACAATCGTAAATAAGTTGTCTTGATAGAAATTGCTGCTGAGATAATCTTTTTATCTTAAGTTTTTATTCCAAATAAACAGGCTCTGTTTTTACCTAATTTTTTCGCTTGATATAAAGCTTCATCTGCGGTTTGAATTAGTTTTTCTCTTGTAGTTGCATCATCTTTAAATGTAGCCACTCCTATGCTTACAGTAACTTTAGTCATAATGGACTTCTTTAAAACAAACTTTTCCTCAGCAACAAAATCTACCATCCTTGCTGCCAGGACCGAAGCCCCTTCTTTATCCATATGTGGAGCAATAAGAGCAAATTCTTCTCCTCCGTAACGAGCAACAAAATCTGTCTTGCGGCTCCTATAATAAATAATATTAGCTACGCCTTTTAACACACTATCTCCCGCGAGATGGCCGTAGTTATTGTTGTATTTTTTAAAATTATCTATATCTATCATTAAAAGAGAAAATTTTTGGGGATAACGGGTAGCCCTTTCTAACTCCCGACGCAACAATTCTTCAAAGTAACGTCGATTGTAAACTTTAGTAAGTCCGTCTAGGAGAGCTAATTCTTGATAAATTCCCTTTTCCCTTATCTCTTCTAACAACTGTTGCCTTAACTTTTGCCTCTCCAAAGCATGATTAACAACAAGTTCTAATTCATCTAAATTAAATGGTTTTGTAATGTAATCATATGCCCCCGCCTTCATAGCTTCTACTGCTAAAGGTATGGATTCATAAGTCGTTACTATAATTATGGGAATTTCGCTTTTTGACTCTTTAAGTTTACGCAAGACTTCAATACCTTTTGTTTCCGGCGTATCTAATCCTGTAATTACTACATTAAAAGCATGTTTTTTAAACATCTCCAGAGCTTGTGCGCAAGTCTCCGAAGTAAAAAGGTCATATTTCTCACCCAAACAATCAAATAAACTCTTACGTACATCCTTTTCGCTATCTACAATTAGAATTTTTTCTTTTTCCATATAACTTCTATCATTCCCATTTTAATATTCAACCGTTACCTTAAAATGCCCTACTGCACAAGGCTTAACTGCGCGGGGACTTATGCCATCGCACAGCTTACCTCAAGATTAATTTTTTCTCTCTAAAAGAGAAATTATTTTATTCATTCTGGCTATAACCATAATAGGAAAAAAGATTAACCATATAGCGTAAATAAATACCAAAAAACTAATAAGCATCGTGAAAAAACCACCCATAGCATATGGCATTTTTTCTGTCTCCTTTTAATTTTAAAAACCTAATGAGCTATTAACTATTCTCTGCTTACCTTCTTAATTTATCCTTGTTTTGCCCGCAATGTGCCAATAGCCCAAGCAATGAAACGAATAATTACATAAATAAAATATAACACAAAAATTATGGCCAGATGGGCACGGATATTACGTATAGTATCCTCTACTGAAAAATCACAGGAAAAAAATCTCCACAGCACATATATGACTAACAAAACCAAGATAATGGCTAAAACAAGACCCTCTCGGGCTATAAAATGCTTTGTTCCTTTATCCATTTGCATCTCCTTTTTTTAATTTTTAAACCCTTATGAAATTATGTCTTTTTTTCTCAACGGTGAAAAACCATTGTAAAGACTGTGGCTTAGTCCTCTTAAATCATCAATAAGTTTAATATCAAAGGCCTCTTCTAAAGAAATATTATTTCCTCCGGCAAAATTGTGAATTTCCTCAACCAGAGCCGCCAATCTCTCTTCTGTTTTTTTAAGTAACCTTTTTTTCTGCATATTATCCATTCTGAATTATTTTGTTTTTTTAAAAGCAACTTTTATTTAATTAAATTCTCTCCCTTTAATAAATTAAAACCCTCATATAATCTATAGCTTATTCCTCTCAAGGTATCAATAAGCTGAATATCCAGTGCTTCTTTTAAGGTAATATTATTTTCCTCAGAAAAAGTTTGAAGTTCTTCGAGAATGCTCTTTAATCTCTTCTCTGTTTTTTTAAGCAGTCTTTTTTTCTCCACGGATATCCCCCTTGCCTCTATCTTCCCACAGCATACCTTTGGCCTTATTCATCATACTGCAAACTTTCATCCTGAATTTCTTGTCTTCTTTCTACACTATGTTCGTCTTCGGACGGCGATTCTACTCCAGGCAGGGATGTTCCCTCACCCGGCAGGGATTCTGTTACCTCTACTGCGTCCGGCTGTTCCCCGGTCGGCGATCCCTCACCCGGCAGGGATTCTGTTATCCCTGTTGAGCTCTGCTGCTTTATGGGCATTGTCGCGCCCGTATTCTGTTCTCCCATGATCAGGCGT
>CAYUDR010000167.1:0-2410 GCA_964443705.1 uncultured Planctomycetia bacterium
AAGTTTATGATAATCGCATTGTAACCTTTGCCCCGCTTTATTGCAGTAACTTTTGTGTAAATAGCTGTCTTTATTGCGCCTTTAGAAAAGAAAACACTAAAGAGCTCAGAAGAAAACTGACCTTAGATGAGGTAAGAGAAGAAACAAAAGCTCTTGTATCTCTTGGGCATAAACGCCTTATTGTGGTTTATGGGGAGCATCCTTTCTCCGATGTGGATTATATCGCCGATAGCATAAGGGCAATTTATGAAACAAGGGTTGGCAATGGTGAGATAAGGCGCGTTAATATAAACGCCGCTCCCATGTCAATAGAAAAACTCAAAGCATTAAAAGAAGTGGGAATAGGCACGTATCAAGTATTTCAAGAAACATATCATCATCAGACTTATAAAAAAGTCCATCCCGCCGGCATAAAATCAAATTATAAATGGAGGCTCTATGCATTACACCGGGCGCAAGAGATGGGTATAGACGATGTTGCCATTGGGGTTTTATTTGGACTTTATGATTGGCGATTTGAGGTAATGGGCCTTTTATATCACACAATAGATTTAGAGAAACATTTTGCCGGAATTGGGCCGCATACAATCTCTTTTCCGCGCCTTGAGCCGGCAGCAAATACACCTTTTATTCAAGAAATAAAATATAAAGTAACAGATGAAGATTTCAAAAAACTCATTGCTGTTATCAGGCTTTCGGTTCCTTATACGGGTATGATTTTAACGGCGAGAGAAAACAGGCAAATTAGAAAAGAAGTTCTTTCTTTAGGATGTACTCAAACTGATGCTTCTACCAGAATCGGTATTGGTGCCTATAGTGATAAATATACTGAACAGGAGGGAGAACGACAGCAGTTTCTTTTAGGCGATACAAGAAGTCTTGATGAGGTGATAAAAGAGCTTGCTTTGAATGGATATATTACTTCATTTTGCACCGCCGGATATAGATGCGGGAGAACAGGAAAGTGCATTATGCAACTTTTAAAGACAGGTGAGGAAGGAAAATTTTGCAAATTAAATGCGGTTTTGACTTTCAGAGAATGGCTGGATGATTTTGCCAGCAGTGAAACCAAAGAGGCAGGAGAAAAGATTATAAAAAAAGAGATGCAGGAAATAAAAGAAAAATTACCCGATAGATATTCTAGATTTATGGAACATTACCAGAGGATTAAAGCCGGTGAAAGAGACCTCTACTTCTAAAGAAGAGATTGTTAGCTTGTTAAAAGGAGGCACGAAAGGACTTTTTGAAAAAGCCAATAGTGTTAGAAGGAAATTTTGTGGCGATGAGGTACATATTCGGGGAATAATCGAATTCTCTAATTACTGCTGTCGCAGTTGTCTTTATTGTGGCCTGCGTCAAGAAAACAAAAAAATTTCCCGTTACCGGATGTCACCCGACGAAATAATAAGATTAGCAAATGAGATAATTCAATGTGGAGTAAAAACTATTGTTTTGCAATCAGGAGATGATTACGGATTTAGCAAAAAAGTTATTTCTGAAATAATAAGCAAAATAAAGAAAAAAAATCCTGCTCTTGCCATAACTCTATCTATAGGCCAGAGGCCATTAGATGATTATAAAGCTTTTAAAGATGCCGGGGCTGACAGGTATCTCTTAAAGCATGAAACAGCCAATCCTAAATTTTATGAAAGGCTCCATCCAGGTCAAACTCTAAAAAAGAGACTCCAAATCTTAGACTACCTTAAAAATTTAGGTTATCAAATAGGCGCAGGCAATATTGTCGGTTTACCAAAGCAGAGTTTAGAAGATTTAGCCAATGATATTTTGGTTTTAAAAGAATTAGATGTGGATATGGCGGGAATTGGGCCATTTATTCCTCAAAAAGACACGCCTTTAGGCAATTTTCCTGGCGGGAGTTTAGAACTAACTTTAAAAGTTTTAGCTTTAGCTCGCATACTTACTAAAAATGCTCATTTACCTGCCACTACCGCGCTGGCAACTTTAGCTCCTGAGAAAGGACAACTTTTAGGTTTTAGAGCGGGGGCTAATGTAATTATGCCGGATTTTACGCCGGAATATTATCGGGAAAATTATGTTATCTATGATAACAAAGTAAGGGTAAATTTAGAAAAGGCAAAAGAAATAATTTTAAAAGCACGTATGGCGGTTTCTAAAAATAGAGGTGATTCGTTAAAATGCAAAAGGCCCCCAAGGGTTTACGCCTGCATATAGCCATCTTTGGCAGGAGAAATGTAGGTAAATCCTCGATACTTAATGCTATAACTCGCCAGGAAGTTTCGATTGTTTCAGAAATTGCCGGTACAACTGCCGATCCTGTTGAAAAACCAATGGAGTTGCCGCCCATTGGCCCGGTTTTATTTATTGATACAGCAGGATTGGATGACCTGGGTGCATTGGGTCATTTAAGAATTAAAAAGACCTATAAGGT
>CAYUDR010000168.1:0-2370 GCA_964443705.1 uncultured Planctomycetia bacterium
TCGGATTATTTCCAGGCTACCAGAGGGGGCGGTCATGGTGATTACAGAACTATTGTTTTCGGGCCTGCTTCGGTGCAGGAATTATTTGATTTAACCGCTGAAGCTTTTAACCTGGCTGATAAATACAGAATGCAGGTAGTAATTTTAGGCGATGGCATGTTAGGCCAGATGATGGAGCCGCTTATTTTAAAAAAACCACTGATAAAAAAATATAAAAAAGACTGGGCCTTGACCGGGGCCAGGGGCAGAGAACCCAGAATTATCCGCTCTCTTTATTTAAAGAAGGGCGCCTTAGAGGAGTTTAATGAAAAATTACAGAAAAGATATTCTTCTATTAAAAAGGATGAAGTGAGGCATGAAGAAATAAATGCACATCATTGCGATGTACTTCTGGTTGCTTTTGGCAGTGTGAGTAGATTCGCTAAAGCTGCTATAAAGCTGGCAGAGAAAGAGGGCTTAGGAGTGGGAATGATAAGACCCATTACCCTCTGGCCTTTTCCCATGAAAGTTATTGCTAAGGCCAGTCAAAGAGTCAAGAATATTCTGGTGGTTGAAATGAATTGCGGTCAGATGGTTGAGGATGTCAGGCTGGCCGCCTCAGATAAATGCAGGATTAATTTTTATGGCCGAAGCGGCGGAGGTATACCCACAGAAAAAGAGATTCTTCTTAAGATAAAGGAAATTTTAAAATGAGTAGAGTGAAAAAAGTTTATGCGCGCCCCAAAAGCTTAAGGAAAAAACTTACGCATTATTGTCCGGGCTGTGGTCACGGTATAGTTCACCGCCTGGTGGCAGAGGCTATTGATGAGCTTAATTTAAGAGAAAAGACAGTTGGTATAGCGCCGGTCGGTTGCGCGGTTATAGCTTATGATTACTGGGATTTTGATGTAACAGAAGCTGCTCACGGCAGGCCGCCGGCAGTGGCTACAGGCATAAAGCGCGCGCATCCCGAACTTTTTGTTTTCACCTATCAGGGCGATGGTGATCTGGCTTCTATCGGCACAGCCGAGATAGTCCACGCCGCTAACCGGGGTGAGAACATATCTGTTATATTTGTCAATAATGCCGTTTATGGTATGACAGGCGGGCAAATGGCACCCACCACTTTAATTTCACAGAAAACCGCCACCACCCCTTACGGCAGAGATGAGAAGATAGAGGGTTATCCTCTAAAGATTTCAGAGATGCTGGCCGTACTTCCCGGAACCACCCATATTGAGCGTGTTACCGTAAATAAACCATCGGCTGTATTGCGCGCCAAAAGGGCCATAATTAAATCTTTTATTAATCAGATTGAGGGAAAGGGCTTTTCTCTGATTGAGGTGTTAAGCCCGTGCCCGGTTTACTGGGGCCTTAGCCCTGAGGAATCAATGAAAAAGATTGATGAAGTTATGACAAAGACTTTTCCCCTCGGTGTTTTAAAAGAGAAATAAAAAGAAAAACAAAGATGAAAAAGAAAAATACCAAAAAAATTCAAATTGTTTTAGCCGGTTTTGGTGGGCAGGGTATAGTTTTTATGGGCAAGATGCTCGCCCAGGCAGCCTTAATGAAATACAGGCATCTTACCTGGATGCCTTCTTATGGCGCTGAAGTAAGAGGCGGCACAGCGCATTCTATGGTTGTGATTTCAGATGAAGAAATAGCCTCGCCCTATGTGAGTGAGCCGGATATATGCGTAGTGATGAACAATCCCTCTCTTAAACGTTTTGAGCCCAGGATTAAAAAGGGCGGAGTTTTAATTATTAATAGTTCTCTTTGTGAGGAAAAGATTAAAAGGAAAGACATAAAAATAGTAAAAATCCCCGCTACTTCTATAGCCGAGAAAATAGGAAATGGGCGGGTGGCTAATATGGTTTTGCTGGGAGCCTTAACTAAGATATCAGGCATCTTTTCTTTAAAGAACGCCATGGAGGCTCTCGAAGTTTTAATACCCGCGCACAGAAAAGCATTAATCCCTTTAAATAAGAAAGCTCTTGGGAAAGGAGCATCGAGCGTAAGTGGAAAAGGTAAGAGTTAGATTTGCACCCAGCCCCACAGGATATCTGCATCTTGGAAGTGCCAGAACGGCCTTGTTTAACTGGCTTTACGCCAGGTATACAAATGGTAAATTTATATTGCGCATAGAAGATACGGATAGGGAGCGCTCTAAAAAAGAGTATCTGGATGAGATTATTGAGGACTTAAAATGGATGGGTATAAGCTGGGATGAGGGCCCTTTTTTTCAGTCACAAAGGCTGAATTTATACAGAGAAGCCGCAGATAAAATTTTAAAAAAGGGCCTTGCCTATAAGGAAGGTGAAGCTATTATATATAAAGTCCCCAAGGGAAAAATTATAAAAATAGATGATTTAGTTCATGGGGAGATGCAAT
>CAYUDR010000169.1:0-2337 GCA_964443705.1 uncultured Planctomycetia bacterium
TTTTTTATTCCCTTTCTGATAAGATTTTATGATTTTTTATAAAAGACGCGGAAAAACAATTTCCAAAAAGGCAAAGATAGGGATGGGAAACTAGCTAACTTCGTTACGGCTTATCCAATATATCTTTTCTAGAACCCTGGTTGTTATCACCAATCTAGAACCCTGGTTGTTATCACCAATGTGAAAATCGGCAAAAAGTTTAAAAAATAGCCGTCAGCTCTGCTGGGGGCCAACTCCCTTTTTAAAGAAAACTATGGAAGTTGAACTTCCATAGTTTATTCTAGAGTTATTTTTTTGATTTTTTCTAGGTTTTCATCTCTTGCCCAAAGCCATTTTTTTATTTTTTCTCGATATTTTTTTTCTCCACCCCAAAATTCCAATAGAAACTTACGAGAGGTAAGGGATGGAAAATTTTTCTCGCCGATATAGTCTAAAAAACTACTCCATCTATAACCTTCTAAAAATTTTATTGCTTCTTTATAATTCTTGATTTTTTTATTTTTCCATTCAGGAAATTTCAAATCTAAAGGGTTTAAATGGATATAATGGGGGAGATAAGTTAAATGAGCATCCTTTTTTACCAAAACCGCCTTAAATCTGCCTTGGAATAAACCTCCGACCCTTTCGTACTTTTTATTGAAATAATTTGTATATCCAGTTCCTAATTTTTGCATAAATTTCACAATTCCGCCCTCTCTCGTTTGTTTTAGAAGCAAGTGAAAATGGTTCGGCATAAGAGCAAAAACCAAAATTTCCACTAATAATTTTCTAGGCCTCCTTTTGTTTTCTAAGTGCTTTGATTCAAGCTCTTTAGATTTAGAATTAAAATAATAGGTAACATTAAAGACAGAATCCTCATTATTAAATTCATAAAGATCATAGATAAATCTAAGATAATCTTTATCATCAAGAAAAATATCTCTTTTTTCCACCCCCCGGTTGTAAATATGATATATTTGATTTTCAGAGAAATAAGGCTTTTTCATGCCCTCTAATTATAAACAATAATCTATGGAAGTTCAACTTCCGTAGTACTTCCATGGTAAAAGTAAAAATAGAGGGAAATAAAGAAAAATAGAGTTGACCTCATTTGGACATATTTGAATTAAATAGAATTGACCCCATTAAACCTCAAGAGGTTGAACAAATTATTTTAAGAGCTTGACTTTTTGGTGGTTTATCGTAATAATGATATTATTATCGTTCTTTTAAATACAGTTCAGAACGCGATGAGATGAGTATTTTAGATGCCAGATTAACCGATTTTTAAAATACTCATCTCATCAAGAGATAAGTCGTTCATTCTGCGCGTGGCGGAATAAATATACAAGAGGAGGTATGTCATGGATACACCCCAGGAGCGTACGCTCTCGGTACACCAAGAGCACTTTTTGTTGCGACAACTGGAGGCGGCGGGACTCACGGGGGAGCTTACCCAGAGGGTTCTTGACTCAAAATACAATCAGCTTGCCTTCGATGTGGTGGAGCTCATCAGAATCGGCGGGTTTCGGCCGGCAACTTAAGAAAAGTTCTGAACTTTCGGTTTGCCAGGACCTGTCCCATGGCAAATATCATAGCCTTCGTGTGTTTTCCCCAAAACACGCGGAGGCTCTCCTTTTTAATTCTCTGAAATAGTTTTAACAGAAGTCATAAATAAAGCCCCGGAAACTTTAGTCAGGGGCAAAGCCATTAAAATAATCAAATAATCCTTGACGACAACAAGAACTCTCTATCGATGAGAGTTCTTGGATGAGTTGAGAGATAAATATCAGAGTCAATTTAAAAAAAAGATTGTCATCAAAGAATTTGTAGGGAGAAGAGGCATAAGTGGTTTTTTCTATGCCCCCCTCCCATCGTCAAACCACTCGCCGCTGCTGGTGGTGGAGAGCGAGATCTCCACTCACCGTTGGGTGTTGGACGAGGTTGTGACGAAACTAGGTACGACGAGTGCCTTTTTCATAACGCACCTCCTTACGGCACTTGTTTGTTCGTTGGAACACGCTGTCCCAATCAATTTAATACTAGTTCTTGTATACAATAAGTCAAGCAGAATATCATCTTATTGTGTTGCTACCTCAACCTTAATAATAAAATTTTTATGGATAAGACGGTAAGAATTGCTTGGTGGGGATTGCATTTTGGGGAAGAACCGCCACTGGTTGGACGCAAAGGAGCCGGCACAATTTTCTTTAGCGGCTGTAATCTCCGCTGTGTTTATTGCCAAAATTACCAGATTTCTCAAGAAGGAGCCGGCAGGAATTATAGTCTTGAGGGCTTGGTAAAAATAATGCTTCAGCTTCAAAACCAAGGGGCTCTAAATATTGATTTGGTAACGCC
>CAYUDR010000170.1:0-2332 GCA_964443705.1 uncultured Planctomycetia bacterium
AGTACTTTTTGGAATTATGCTCAAACTCCTGTTTAAGTAAATACAAAGCTGGCTGATTATCTTTTTTTAAAATACTTTTACTGATCCAATCTTTGAGATGTTCGGCAGCCCGGCTATACTTGTTCGAAATGCTATTATCATCCGGAAGGTCTTTTCCAAGAATAACACGAATAATATTAAAAGGGCTTTTGTTATAAAGCTCTTCTCTTTGAGATGGACTTATTACATCATATGGAGGAGCAATAAGGTTATCAAGTGAGCCGGCTATTTCTTGATTATAATAATAACCTTTAAAAGATTTAATATTTGGCATATCAAATTATCCTCTTTTTAAAAAAATTAAAAATAATTAATCCGGCTCCGGAACCAAAAAAATCAAAAAAAACATCCCATATCTCAGCCTGGCGATTTTTTACAAACAGCTGATGAAATTCATCTGATGCAGCATATAAAAGGCAGAAAACTAAAGTTAGAATAATAAAATTTTTTTTTATAACTTTCTTTTCGCTTAAATATAAAGCCCGGCTAACTAAAAAACCCAGGGGTATATAAATAAAAAAGTGCGCCCATTTATCAATAAAACTAAATGATGGTTGCACTTTTAAAACAAACGGGAAACTTGAGAGCAGAAAAATTAAACCGGCCCATCCCAAGGCAGGCAACCACACAGAAAAAAATCCTCTTTTTTTCATGATTTATTGTTATCTTTCTTGGGGCACTTAAGGGGATGGGTATCTGATTTGCTACAACTACCTTTCTTTTCTGTTTCAGCCCCTTTTTTATAAGAGGTGCTTCTATAATCGGTAGCGTAAAAACCGGGTCCTTTAAAAATAAATCCCGCACCGCTACTAATGAGACGCCTAACCGAACCTCCGCATTCAGGGCAAGTTTTAAGAGACTTATCTTTCATGCTCTGAAATACTTCAAAACGATGAGAACACTTATTGCATTGGTATTCGTATGTTGGCAATTTATAGTTACCTCGCTCCCCTTGATTTAGCAAATTCTGACAAAAGCTCTTTTTCTCTGCGGGTTAAATTTGTCGGAATTTCAATTTTAACCACTACTAATTCATCACCCTTACCGCGCCCTCTTAAAAATGGTATGCCTTTGCCTCTTAAACGAAATATCTTGTCATTTTGAGTGCCCGGAGGAATCTTCATCCTGACCTTTCCGTCTAAAGTCGGCATAATCACTTCACATCCTAAAGTTGCCTGCACAAAATCGATTTTTTTCTCATATATTACATCATTACCGCGGCGTTTAAAGGAGGAGTGGGGTCTTACTAAAATATAAATATAAAGATTTCCTCTTCTGCCACCCTTTAAGCCGGCTTCTCCCTCACCGGAAATTCTTAACCTCGAACCATTGCTTACCCCGGCCGGAATTTTAACTTCTATTCTTCTGGTGGCTTTCACCCGCCCCGTGCCGCCGCATTCCTTACAAGGCCTCTCTATTAATGTCCCTTCTCCGCGACACCTATCGCAAGTCCTGGCAACAGCAAAAAATCCGCTTGTTGTTCTTATCTGTCCTGCACCATTACACTTAGGGCAGGTTGTGCGCCCTGAACCCGGCTCCTGGCCGCTGCCATTACACCTTGAGCAAGTTTCAAATCTTGGAATGCTGATAGTCTTTTCCGTTCCAAAGGCCGCTTCTTTAAAACTAATCTCCAGTTCAATTCCTAAGTCCCTGCCATGCTGCGGACCGCCTCTTTGACCTGTGCCAAAAGAATCAAAAGCGTCTCCTCCAAAACTACTGAAGATATCACTTCCAAAGATATCTCTTAAATCATCGAAATGATGAAAATTATCCCAGCTAAAACCGCCCGCGCCAAAAGAGCTGTCTACGCCTGCATGGCCAAACTGGTCATACTTAGCTCTTTTTTGAGGGTCGCTTAATACTTCATAGGCTTCAGATACTTTTTTAAACTTCTCCTCGGATTCCTTTTTATTGTCCGGGTTTTTATCCGGATGAAATTTAAGTGCCAGTTTTCGATAAGCACGCTTTATATCATCAGCGGAAGCATCCTTACTGGTGCCTAAAATTTCATAATAATCTTGTTCGGTAATAGCCATAACAGTTTTTAAAAAAATTTATTTTTGACTGAGATTATAGTTAGTAAGCCCGCATAAGTTTATTCTTTTTATGCCTTGTCTTTTTTAGGCTTAAAGTAATCCCTTTTGCGGGCATTACTATTTTAACCAAATTCATCAAACTAAAAATCTATTTTTTATCCTTGTCTTTATCTTCGTCTTCAACTTTATACTCTGCGTCAACAATATCCTCGTCTTTTGGCTTTCCCTCGGTTTCTCCTGGTTGAGATCCTCCTTCT
>CAYUDR010000171.1:0-2327 GCA_964443705.1 uncultured Planctomycetia bacterium
AAAATCATTTAATTTTTCAATGTGGTTTGTAACTACATGGATTTTAAAACCGAATTCTTTTGAAATTTCTCTGGCTGCCTTTAGTTTAATTTTATCTTCTCTCGGAGAAACAGTATCGTTAATATATACACCAACCGGCTCAAGCCCCAGCTCAAAAGCTAAGGCCAGGGTGAGCAGGCTATCTTTACCAAAAGAAAGCGGCACAATGGCCTTTTCTCTAAAATTAAAATTGGGCCTATAGGCGGGAATTTTAACGGCTTCTTCCTTAAAACAAAAATCGATATTTAAAAACCGCTTTAAAATACTCTCTGTAGAATAAGGATAATCTTCTATGGCTGAAGGAATGCTTTCGGTGATTATCTCAAAGAAAAACGGCAGAAAAAACGGCATAGATGTGTTATAGTTGACTTCTTTTAAACCGCCTACAAGCGGAAGATTTATGGTTAATAAAAGAGCGAGGTTATCTATTAGAACACTCTTTATATTCTTAGGATAAGCTCCCCAGACATCAACTGGATAGATAAGACTATATACCCCCCTCGGCGTCTTAAGCGTCAAGCCATTGCGGGTGAGTTGAGAATTAATAAAAAATGGCCTATTCATCTAAAAATCCTTTTTCTTGTGACTGCTCTGCTTAAAATGATACCCAATTCATAAAGAAGCAATAACGGCAACGCCATTAAAACTTGAGTAATGACATCGGGAGGAGTTAAAATGGCAGCTACGATAAAAATCAGGAGAAAAGCAAACTTGCGGTTTTGCATAAGAAAGCCGGGTCCGATTATATTTAATCTGGTTAAAAAAACTATAAGCAGGGGTAACTCAAAAATAAACCCGAAACTAATTAACAAGGTGCATAAAAAACCAAAATACTGATTAACCGAAAGCTTAGCTTGCATAACCGGGCTCTGGTAAGATAAGAGAAAATTTATAGCGATTGGTAAAATTACAAAATAGGCAAATATTGCACCGCACGCAAAAAGCAAAAAAGAAGCCACGCAAAAAAATTTTATAAATTTTCTTTCTTTAATTTTCAGTGCACCTGCTATAAAAGCCCAGGTTTCATAAAAAAATAGCGGTAAACTTACCAAAAAAGCCACAAGTACCGATATCTTTATATGAACCAGAAAACCCTCTGCCGGAGATAAAAATATGGTTTCACCGACTACTTTTAACACATACGCTAAAAATTTTTCAGAAAAATTAAAAGCCGCCATAGAAAGGATGCCCAGGACTATCAGGAATCTTATAAGCCGATGCCTTAATTCTTCTAAATGCTCAACAAATGTTTTCTCTTTCACTTTTCTAATGAGGGGTTGGTCTCGTTATAAGTATTAATCCGGCAGTATTTAAAACAGCCGCCAGTACGCAGGTTTTAAAAATACCCATTAAGGGTATTAAAATAACCGTTACCAAAATGGCTGCCACAGAAGCACCAAATAAATCAAGGCCGTAAGTGGCGGCTACGGTCTTTGTCAAAGTGCGCTTTTTTCTTAAATATAATTCATTGGCCAGTGGAAACTGAAAACCGCCTATAAACCCAGCCACCAGGGGCAACATGGGAAAAACCACGTTGGAACCAATAAAAAAGACCAAATGGTTTTGATTATTCTTGAAAAATAAAAGAATTAAAGGTAAAAGCAGCGGATACAGGCAAACCGAAACTTGAGTTTTAACAAAACAGGACATCCTGGCCCTGCCTTTCCTGATCAAGAAAGTCGCTAGATATGAACCGCCTATAAGGCCAATCATAAAAGAAGTAAATATTATACCTAATTTATAATAGACATATCCGTAGATAACCTGAAAGGAAAATAAAATAATAATTTGAAATAGCATTTCTGAAAATCCGGTTGTAGCCATACAGGTCAAAATTCCAAAATCCTGAGGTTTTATTTTTTTAATAAATAAAACTGAAATTAACCCAATATAAATTATTAGAAAAAAGACTAGAATTTTTATCTGATTTATCCTTTCTAAAAACAAAGAAAGATTGTATCTAAAAAGAGTTGAATAAAGTATAATATCATAAAAATAACCGATGGGCCTAAAATCTAAATTTAACGGGATCTGTTTTTTAAAATACAATAAACTCTGAAAGCTTTTTATACGCTCGGGGGAAAGCTCGCTAAAAAGATAGTATTCTCTGAAATAAAGCGTATCTATTTTTCTTTTCTTTAATCTCGATATTAATACCTGCCAATCAAGAGTCAGGACGTTTTTTTTCCTGCAAGCTAAAAAGAAATTATTGGAGCCGGGACTAACCACAACATTCGCAAAGACCTTCTTCAAAGAAGCTTCGAGGCAAAGATAAAGATTTCTCTGCT
>CAYUDR010000172.1:0-2323 GCA_964443705.1 uncultured Planctomycetia bacterium
TGAGTTTGTATGAGTGTTAAGCCTCGTACATGAGTTTGTATGAGTGTTACCTCACACAATTTTTTTCTTGAAGAGTCTAGCAATTTAGAGTAGCATATTTATTATGAAAGTTTTTAAATTCTCTTTAAGGGTGCGTTATACAGAAACCGACCAGATGCAGGTGGCTTATTACGGAAGTTATTTTGTGTGGTTTGAGGTGGCGCGGACTGAAGCATTTAGAGAACTTGGCCTTGAATACTCAAAATTAGAAGAAGAGGGTTTCTATCTGATGGTGGCGCAAGCCGGTTGTCAGTATAAAGCGCCTTGTAAGTATGATGATTTAATTACCATCCACACCACAATCAGCGAAGTAAAAAATTCAAGCCTTTCTTTTGATTATCAGGTTTACAAAGATGCCAAATTGTTCGCCTTAGGCGAGACAACGCATGTCTTTTGCAATAAAAAAGGTAAACCCCTAAGAATTCCCCCTAGAATTAAGGAAATAATTAATAAAATTTAGTTAATAGTATTGGCTTGTCTTGAAAAACACTATATATTGTGGTATATTTGTAAGAAAGATGAACTAAAACTGAAAAGGAGGGAAATATATGTTTTTTGCAATGGTGGATTGGAAGGGAGAAGTGGTGGGGCCAGCCAAGGCTATTCTATATAGAGCCATTGATTTTTTGCCTAAATTAATCGGCATCATAGTAATTCTTCTGGTTGGCTGGATTATCGCCAAGATAGTGCAGAGGATTGTTACCAGACTTCTTAAAGTGGTGCAGCTTGACAGGGCATCTGAAAAAGCAGGCATCGCCCGTTTTTTGCGAAAGGGCGAAATTAAGCATACCCTTAGTGAATTAGTCGGCATGGTAATTTATTGGTTGATAATCTTGTCTGCGATTATGGCCACTGCTAATGTGTTGCAATTGGAAGTAGCGGCGCAGATGTTAAATCAGTTTATAGGCTTTGTGCCCAAGGTTATTGCCAGTGTTTTTGTACTTGTTCTGGGTATATTTTTTGCTAATTTACTTGGTGCTGTAGTGCGTTCGGCAGCTATTAATGCCGGAATAGGCGAAGGGCGCACCCTTGGCAAGATAACTCAAGTGATTGTTATTATCTTTGCTGTAGTAACGGCTCTTTTTCAATTAGAAATTGCCAAAGGCATTTTGCTTTCCGCATTCACAGTTATTTTAGCTGCCATTGGCCTGGGGTTGGCGCTGGCCTTTGGTCTGGGCTGCAAAGATATAGCAGCTAAATGGGCAAGTCAACATTTTGATAAAATAAAAAAAGAGTAATTAGACCCTTCCTTCAGGGAATTAGGAAGGCCTACTTGTGCCCTTTAGGGTATCCCTGTGGATTAAAAAATAAAACCAAAAGGGTTTATTAAAAGATAAGGGCTTTATTATTTAAAGCCCTTTCTTTTTTTTGCAAAAAGCGTTATAATAAAAATCCATGATTAAAGTAGCCATAATTGGATTTCCTTTAAGCGGCAAGACAACTGTTTTCAGAGCTCTGACCGGCTCAAAGAAGCAAGAGGAAGGGCATGCTTTGGGCAAGGATACTTTTCATATAGCGAGCGTTAAAGTTCCTGATGAGCGCCTTGCTGAATTAGCCAAAGCTTTAGGCCCCAAGAAGGTTACGCCAGCTGAAATTAATTTTATAGATGAACACATGATATCTTCTAAAGAACAGAGAAATTTCAGCTTGAGCCATTCTAAAGAAGCAGATGCCTTGGTTTGTGTGATAAGAGATTTTGAGAATTCAACCATACCTCAGCGAAAAGGTAATTTAGATGCCAGAAGAGACATAATAGACGCGCAGGCCGAACTTTTTGTTTGCGACCTTGGGATAGTGCAGAAGAGGATTCGGAAAATAGAGACAGAGATAAAAAAAGGGAAAAAAGAATTATCAAAAGAACTTAATTTAATGAAAAAATTACAGCTCACCCTGGAGGCCGATACGCCCTTGCGCAAACTCGAACTCTCCCGTGAAGAACAGCAACTTGTCGGCGGCTTTGAATTTTTGACTGCCAAAAAAGAGCTGGTTCTCATAAATACAGATGAAACCAAAGTAAATCTTCCCATACCCGAAGAGATAAAAGACCTGGCTTTGACCAAAGACTTTTGTTTAATGAAATTTTCTGCTAAAATTGAGGCAGAGCTGGAGGAGTTAGAAGCTGCTGATAGAGAGGAATTCTTAAAAAGTTATAAAATAGAGACATTAGCCAGAGATGAATTTATCGAGGCCGTATATAAGTTGTTTGAAATAGTAACTTTTTTTACCATTAAAAGCGGCCTCTTAAAAGCCTGGACCATTAAGAAAGGCGCGGGCGCAAAAGAGG
>CAYUDR010000173.1:0-2320 GCA_964443705.1 uncultured Planctomycetia bacterium
GCAATATGAGCTCGCCAACCATCGGTACCAAATTTAATCATTATCTACCTCCGCAATCTTCCGTTAATTTTTTAACTGCCCTGCGCTTGTCAGCTGAAGAAAAAATGTAATTCCCGGCAACTAAAATATTAGCGCCGGCTGCCATGACTATTTTTGAAGAAATATCATTGATTCCTCCGTCAACGCTGATGTCTCCATTATAAATAGCTCTTAGTTCTTTGATTTTATTTACACAGGAAGGCATAAACTTTTGCCCTCCAAAGCCGGGATTGACAGTCATGACTAAAATCAAATCTGTCAATTTCAAATAGGGTTTTATGACTCCTACCGGCGTTTGCGGATTAATGGATAAACCACATTTTTTTCCTTTATTCTTTATCAAGCGTAAAATCTTCTCCGGATGAGCTGTGGCTTCAATATGAAAAGTAATATAATCAGAACCGGCTTCCATAAAGGCATCGAGGAATTTCTCCGGCTGAGATATCATCAAATGCACATCGAGTGGCAACTTCGTCCTCGGCTTTAAACTCTTAACCACAACCGGGCCAACGGTTATATTTGGCACAAAATGACCATCCATTACATCTATGTGCCACATATCCACTAAATTTTCAACCTCTTTCATCTCTTCGCCCAAGCGGCTAAAATCAGCCGATAAAAGTGATGGTGCTATTTTTATCTTATCTTTCTCTTTCATATTTTTAACCTCGATTTTCAACAACAACTGATATCCGCCCAAGGCGGACAGGCCTGCCTACGGCTAGACTGCTCTATTCTTTCTGAGACAATAAAGAATAGACCCTGCTGATATCCTCCAGGCTAATTATACCTTTAAGGATTCCTTCTTTTATCACCGGCAATACCTTTAATCTTGATTGCTGCATAAGTAAATAGACTTTATTAAGCTGGTCCTCCGGCCTTACATTTTTAATATTAGTCCGCATAAACTCATTCGCTTTTTTTTGCATGCCACCCTGATGAATGCAGGATATAATATCGGAGCGAGAAACCAACCCTACTAATTTAGAATCTTTAACAACCGGAAAATCCCCTTGATGAGTATGAAAAGTCAACTCAAGTATTTTTGATACCGGCGTATCGGGCTCTATCATAATGAAAGTCTTTGGTAAAATATCTTTTACTTTATATTTCTTTAAAATCAGACGTAAATCAACCTGAAAACCTTCCTGAGAAGCAGCCATATAAATGAAAACGGCTATCAAAATCAAGATAATGTTTGTAGTCAGAATGCCCAGAAAGCCGAATATTAAAGCGAAGGTATGGCCAAGGGTGACTGCGATTTTGGTGGCCTGACCATATTCCATTTTTTGCGCCAGTATAGAACGCAAAATCCTGCCTCCGTCCATAGGAAAAGCCGGGAGAAGATTGAAAAATGCCAGTATCGGATTAATCCAGAACATATAAGCCAGAGTTTGTTTCCAGCTCTCAAAACCCGGCCGCAAAATATCATTACCCGCCAATAAATAAATGGGGTAAAAAATAATAGCAGCAAAAATTAGATTAAAGGCCGGCCCGGCGATAGCTATAGCAAATTCCTGTTTTGGTTTTTCCGGCATACCTTGCATGGAAGCAATGCCTCCGATAGGAAGCAAGGTGATATCTTTAACCTTAATCTTATATTTTTTTGCCACGAGGCTATGGCAAATTTCATGCACTATTACGCAAATAAAAACAAAAAATACCAAAACTATTGCCCGAACACCTGTCTGTATGCCAAAATTCAACCAGTAATAAATTCCAAAAAAGGCAGGCAAAAGCAAAAAGGTAATATGTATTCTAATTTCAATGCCGAATATTTTAAATAGTCCAATCGAACCCTTCATTTTTAAATTTTAAGGCACTCCTTGATTTTTTTCTGTTCATTGGTTTTTAACGGTCCGATTACACTCAAATTTAAATTATCATTTTTAAAAATCCGTGCAGCCGTATTTTTGATATCTTGAGGAGAAACGCTGTCAATTTTTCTCAAAATAGCCTGTTCGTCTTCCACTTTATTTAAGGTTGCCAGATTTTCTCCAAGCCAGATCATTCTCTCGGTAGTGCCTTCAAGGGATAACATAAATTGCCCGCGGAAAAATTCTTTTGCCCTCTTTAGTTCATCCGGCGAGGGCCCTTTTTTCGTCAATTTCTTAAGTTCTCCTAAAATTACCCTGAGAGCTTCTTCTCTTTTGTTATTATCCATACCGGCATCAATAATCAAAGCGCCGATTTCATCATAACGCTTTATATGGCTGCCTATCTCATAAGCCAGGCTTCTTTTTTCTCTTACTTCCTGGAATAGTCTGGAACTCATGTTTGC
>CAYUDR010000174.1:0-2319 GCA_964443705.1 uncultured Planctomycetia bacterium
CAGGCAGGCAAAAGAGATCGAAATTTTTTTATAGATTTCAGTTAAAGCCGGAATGCTATTGACGTCCAGTTGCCCCAATCTTTTAATTTCTTTTTTCAATTCATCAGTAGACATATCTTTGAGTTTTTTTTGCACTTTTTGTTGGTCTTGTTCTTGCGATAAATCAAGGGTGATATAATAGGTTTTAAAGTTTAATTTATAGTAAGATGAGGGATCAGCCGGGTTTGGTTCATCACTTGTTCCATCCATTAGTTTTAACTGGATTATTTCTTTATCTTTTAGCGGAATAAATTCTCCTCTATCAGCAATAATGGTGCGAGTTGGCCGGTTTTCCTGAGGTTCATAAATCCTGATATTGTATAATTTATTACCTTTTATTTTATAGACAAAGATGATATATTTTTCAAAGGCCTTAATAAATGTTCCGGGCTCTAAAACCGAAGCGGGATTTTTAAAACCAATTTCCTTTGCGATACGGCGTGTTGCATAACGGGCTTGCGGTATAAATCGGTCGTTAAGAATAAAAGAGAACAGGCTGAAAATTAGTCCGATTATAATAATTGGAAACATAATTCTATATAAACTAAAACCCGATGCCCTCATGGCTAACACTTCGTTGTCTTGCGAAAGTCTGCCAAAACCCAAAAGGACTGCCGTTAATACAGCCATAGGCAGGGTAAAACTTAGGAGATAGGGAGCTAACCAGAGAAGCAAGTGTGATATATCAACTATATTTACTCCTTTCGTTATTACCAAATCGGCCATTTTTATTATATTTCCCATCAACAAAACAAATGTAAATATAACTAACGACAAAAAAAATGGAAATAGGAGCTCTTTTAAAGTATAATTTCTAAGTATCCTCATCTTAACCTCTAGCCACCGTTAATACATCAACAAATTTTGCCCCATTTGAAATGAGTAATTTTGCGCATTCGTTTACCGTGCTCAGTGTTGTGGCTACGTCGTCTATAAGTAATATTTTTTTTCTTCGAATTCGGTATGCTTTTGAAAGACCAAAAACACCTTTAACATTCTTTTTTCTCTGTGAGGAGTTTAAAGTTGTTTGTGATTTGCTGAATTTTGTGCGCTTTAAGCCCCTTTTTAAATGTCTAATTCCAGAATTAACGGAAAGCTCACTTGCCAAAATTTCAGAGTGATTAAATTCTCTTAAAAACTTCTTAAAAGGATGCATTGGGACTGCTATTATTAAGTCGTATTTCTCAGTCCCAAAGTGCAGCTTAAAACTGTTTGTGAGGGACATAGCAAAAAGTTTTCTCAATGCTATTTTCTTTTTATATTTAAAAAGGTGTATGCAATTTTTAATAACTCCTTCATAAATATATGCCGAGCGCACAAACCGAAACCAATTTTTACTATGAGAACATTTTTGGCAAACAAAATTTAAAACCTTGATGTCTCTATTTTCTTCAAATTGCGCAGGACTGCCGCAATTTACGCATACAGGCGCAGTTATAAACTTTATTTTTTTTAAACAGGCTTCACATAAATGGAATTTGGCATTACTTTCTAATTTTGTTCCATCTAAAAGGCAATGATTTGGATAAAATAAATTGATTAATGCCAGAATGTATTTTTTTATCATTTAGGTTATGTTATCATTAAAGAAAGAAATTGTCAATTTGCTGTTGAAGGTTCTTTGCACATAGGCCTCCCCTGCCCAAGGTTAAGGGTATCAGCTATCAGCTAAAAGTAAAAGAGGTATTAGTTAAAGATAAGAGGGTGAAAGCCAATATTTTTTTAGTGACTTTGGGTTAAAATATGTAGTATAATAAAACTGCGCCAAAAACACACTTCAATTAATTTATGAATAAAGAATTTGATGTTATTTGCATAGGGGCCGGACCAGGTGGATATGTTTCAGCTATAAAGGCCAGTCAATCAGGCAAAAGAGTAGCTGTTATTGATATCTCAAAAGAGAAAGTGGGAGGAGTTTGTTTAAATGAAGGCTGCATACCCACTAAGGCCATCATACGCAGTTCCCAAATGTATGCCAACATAAAAAAATACAGCCAGTTTTTTGGATTTGGAGCAAAGATAAACAAGCCCGATATGAAACAACTTTTGGTTTTTAACCGGGAAGTTGTTGAAGAATTGAGAAAAGGAATTTTTTATCTTTTTAAAAAATATGACGTGACTTTTATTGAAGGAAAAGCCATCCTTAATTCCCCAAAAGAAATCAATCTTGAATTAAAAGAAGGCGGTCGAGAAACCTTAAAAGCTAAAGATATAATACTTGCCACCGGTTCGAGGCCGCAAGAGCTCACCGGAATAGAATTTGATAAAAAGCGAATTATT
>CAYUDR010000175.1:0-2305 GCA_964443705.1 uncultured Planctomycetia bacterium
GAGGCTCGGTATTGAGGGGAAAACGAACAATCTTTATTCACAGGTTATTCACAGGTTATCCACAAAGTTAGAAAAAAAAATATAAAAATTCCGCACCCCTTCTCCCAATTACAGCTTGGAACTCTCATTCCATATCATCATACTCCTTGACAATTTCTTTTTTCTATGATATATTTGTTTTGTAGATAATTCGTTCTTTTAAATGTTATCAATTGTCAACCATAGCAGTGTGGTTAACAACTATTATTGTCGGTGTGGCTAAACAAAACGAGGCAAAAAGGGAGTTTTTCACTCTTCCTGCCACCGACTTGTATTTATCTAGAAGATATCTCTTTGATAGTTAATCTCGCATTTCTTTCCCCTTGACTTCCCTTTCTCCTGCGTTTATAATATCCCCAGAGAGGCAGATAGGCAGTAAGTAAGAAAAGGAGGTAGACAGGTATGATAGTAAAAGTAAAGAATGCCGAGCATTCTTGGTCCTACTTCGAATGCGAAGTAATTCATGTTTGTTACACAACTCTTGAGAAAGCAACAGATAGAGCTGAATGTGTAAACCTTTTAGAGCTTCAACCTACCCCGATGAAACAAGAGATAAAAAGATTAAATTTAGAAACAATAAAATCTCACATGAGATCAATCCTTACCAACCGAGTTTGCTACATCTTAAATAACCAGGGCAAAACAATAGATAAAGTATAAATTAATTTCTGCCTCTCTTTTTTTCTCGATTTACTTTTTTCCTTTTTTTCAAAAATCCTAAATTTATTTTTAATCTAAATTGTCCTTTAGAATCAATACAGTTCAAGGAATATTCGAAACAGAAAAATAAACCTTGACAAAATAAAAAAAACAAGGTATAGTTTTTATAAATGAAAGCGCTTAAAAAAAGAGCTATGAAAAATAAAAATAAAAATAAATTAAACGATACCAAGGCCCTGAAAAAAACAGGGCTTTTTTATTGCTATCAGCAATTATTGATAAAGGAACAGGGAGGCTGTATGAACATTATCGTACCATTAAACAAAAGAGTTATCGTTGAGCCGGAAGCTAAGGAAGAAAAGTCAAAAGGCGGAATTATCATTCCTGATACTGCCAACCAGAAAGCACCAACCAAAGGCCGGGTAATAGCGGTGGCCGAAAACGCAGATATAAAAATAAGAATACAGCCTGGCGATATAGTATTATTTCCTAAGTTCGCCGGGACAGAGATAATAACTCCGTCAGCGGAAGTTGGCGGGAAAGATAGGCATTATCAGATTATGAAAGAGGAAGATATATTGGCCGTTATTCGGACAGATAAGGACTAAGGGGGTATAATGGAAGATAAAAATCATACGCTGGGGAAAACCAAAGACGAAATAAGGCATAGACAAATCGATACTATAAAAGTTGCTGTTGAGTTGACATTTGAGGCCCTAGAGGAAATGGAAAAGCAGAAAAGCATTCTCCAGGATAAGATAAGGGTATTGAAACATGACTTGTATGACTTAAAGGACGGCCGGCTCGACCGGATAGCTGAAAGGCAAGAGTTAGGTGGCGAAAAAAAGATTAGTGAATTCTTGGTTAAAAAAGTTGAAAATCAACCTAGCTCTCTTTCCCCCTGGTATGTGGAATATAATATGGAGGTAGGCAAGGATGGCGCAGATCTCAGCTACACTGTAAACAATTCAATAACGAAAATGCACGCTTCGGGGACATATAAGTTAAAGAGTGGCGATATAAAATATTTATAATGCAAAAACTTAAAATAAAAAAAATAGAAGGCACCATTGCTTATATTGAGGGTAAAGAAGCAGAGCAAATTAATGCTCCTGATTTTATTATATTTAAGATAGGCAAAGGGATGGATCCTCAAGGGATAAAAGATATAATAAAGAAGCTTCAAGGACAGGGCATAAACAAAACATTTCTCATACTTCCTAAAAGTATAGATTATTGTGTGTTTGAAAAAGGAGAATAAAAAATGAAAGAATTAAAAATAAATGACGAGAGAGATCGTTTAGGAGTATTTGCTATCATTAATGGAAAACTTTACGCAAAACAAGGCATCTGCGACTTTAAAGAAAATTCTTATTTAGTCCCAGAGGGAAATAGTAGAAATTGGAAATGTAGAAAAGTAATAATAGAAACCTTAATTAATAGTTTAGAAGCAACTTTGAAAACTGGGTTGAGAATTAAAAAAATAGAGTACGTGAAAAAAGGAGAATAAAAAATGTCAGAGCATAATCTCTTCAAAGTAAAAAATCTTCAGGAAGCATTAGAGGCAACGATAGGTTCATGCAACCGATTTTCTGCATCTCAACGT
>CAYUDR010000176.1:0-2301 GCA_964443705.1 uncultured Planctomycetia bacterium
CCATTTATTTGGAAATTTCTTTGAGAGATTCTGGTAGTTTCTATGTGCCCATTTACCATCTTCCCAAAATCGGGCCGATAACACAATATCTTTTCTCGACATAACAGCACCTCCTCACTCGAAAAACAGTATACCATATTTGAAGTCTAAAAACAATTACCCTGATATCTTTTCCCGATATCTTACCACACCGATTATCTTAACTCCTTTAGCTGCAAACAAATAAAAAAACCCAGGGTCTGGCTTGAGCAGACAACCTGGGGTTATTGTCAGAACCACCACATATTTAGCTAATTATTTCTTCAGCACTTGCTCTAATTCCCGCACTAATTTATTGACCGCGCCGCGTAAGGAGAGAACTGCGGCTACGTATGAAATGGGGTATAAAGCTTCCGCGCTTTCTTCTTTTGTGGCGTGATACTCGACTTCGCCCTCCCAAACTACTTTGCCTGTTTTTGTCTTTATCAATTTGAGTTCGGCTAACTGGGTATGGGCATTTATGCGGGCATCTTTTAAAAGCTCTTTTACCTTTCGCCTTATTTGGTCTTCGAGTATTGCTCCGCCTACTCCGCCTCCTATTGCGCCGAATGCGGCAGTAAGGCCCACTGCCGCAACTGTACTGGCTGGGTCAGGGTTCTTACAATCCTCAAGCCTTATCGTCGAAAACCCGTAGAAGTGCTTTATCTTTCCGATGAGTACAAAATCATATTCCCGTGGTAACTTGGGCTTATTTAAGTTGTTATAGATATTCTTGCTTTTTAGCTTTAGGCGCTTTACTTCTTTAAAAAGTCCTGAGTGTTCCAGGTGGTTGGTTAGCATCCTGGTTAAATCATAGGCTATACCATTCAGGCCTAAGCGGGTATCGTCGGTATAGTAATCTACTTCTTCGGGGCTTTGCTTGGAGCGTTCATCTCTTGACTTTTCTACCAGAGGCCTTGCATCTTCAAACCGGGCTACGCCTAAAGAATGGGGGTGTTTAATTGTGGATTTAACTGCTTCTTTGACGTGTAGTTCGTATTCTAGGGGGAATTTTTGGGTGTAAGCGGAGGTGGGTGGGGCTAATGAAACTATCAGTAAGAAAACTATCAGGAGCCTAAATGGCATTTGCATATCAATTTCTTTCCCGAATTTTATGCTATTTTCCAAGAAAGTTTGTAATTAGAAAGTACAAAGCGGCTAAGAGAAGGATAAAAAATAAAACTATTTCATTTTTCGCAATGAGCTTATTTTTATATTGAAAAAATAAAAAGACAGTGTAGTAAGAGAAATAATAATACCTATTAGAGAAAAAAATTTCGGGTTTAAAACATCACTCGACATAGACAAAATAATGAAAACCAAAAAAACTAATAAAAAATTTATTTTTGATATAATAAATCGATTTTTATCGCCGTAGACTAACAGCTTTTCTTTAACGTTAGGTAGCGAATAAAGAAAAAATAAAAAAAGCGAGGTTACCATGACGATTATAATTAATGCAGCTTCGGGAATAGCTGACTTATAAATTAATACCGACAGCAAAGTTAAGCATGCTGCCAAAAGTATACAAGATAAATTTTTTTGTTTCATATTTATTTATATAATGCCCGAATGCCTATCTGTTCTAATAATACGCCACCCCCATAAATGGCTAAACCCGCTTTTTCAAATGTAACTGACAATGAAACAAGTCCCTGTCCCATAGTAACCATACCTAGATGTCCTGATTGCATCATGTATATGCCTGTCACTTCACCATAAGTTCCTATAGCTACAGCGCCAAGTCCAAATTTCTGCATACTAACTCCAAGCGCTTTAATTCCTACTGCATTTTGACTTATAAAATTACCATGTACACCTTGTGTTTGTACTGCATTTGAAACATCAAAAGCCTTTTCTGCACCACCACAAGTGCTTTGACAAGCCCCAACAAGGCTCTCAGTATTGGGCGGGTTGGCCACTCCCTGAAGCTCCTGGGCAGCTGTGGCACAGGCAGCTACATTTCCATCATTTAATGCTTCCCTTACTGTCTGGTAAGACTGCTCAATCCCCTTTGCCTTATTTTGCTGCGCTATACTCTGTACACTCTGTGCGGCTGGCTGATAAGAAACATATCCGAGCAAAAATCCTATTCCAAAGCTTTTTGCCGCACCGATAAGGGCAGGGAAAAACATTCCTTCTGGTGGGCCTATGCCACCCTGGAAACCTGAGATTAAAGAACTACCAAAGGCCCCTATTGCCCATGATGTACCAGTCAAAGCTGCGCCTTTAATTGCTGAGGCAGCAAATCGTGCTGCTTCTCCTGCTATACTACTAAATCCT
>CAYUDR010000177.1:0-2264 GCA_964443705.1 uncultured Planctomycetia bacterium
AGGGCAGATAATATTTGCTGGTTGTTAATCTTACGGCTGAACCGTCCGAGAGAGGAATAATGGTCTGCACAGACCCCTTGCCAAATGTCTTGGCGCCAACAAGCAGGGCTCTTTTATTGTCCCTGAGGGCGCCGGCTAAAATTTCCGAACCAGAAGCACTTCCCTCATTTATTAATATAACTATTGGGTAGTCAAGATGGGCAGAGCTTTTATGAGATTTAAAAATAAGGTTTTGAGTTGAATTCTTTCCTTTGGTTGAAACTATCAGCTTTCCTTCCGGGAGAAAAAAATCAGCTACCTCAACCGCCACGGTTAAAAGGCCGCCGGGATTATTTCGCAAATCAATAATCAATCCCTCCATGCCCTGGGATTCTAATTTCTTAAGCGCCTTGCCTAAATCCCTTTCGGTGTGTTCCTGGAATTCAACTATTTGGACATAACCTATTTTATCCTCAACGATTTCTGCTTCCTTGATGCTTTCTATCTTAATAATGTCGCGTACTATATTAAATTCAAGCAGGCGGCCTGCGCCTTCCCTTAAAACAGTTAATTTAACTGATTCCCCCGGCTTACCCCGCATTTTCTTTACTGCCTCTATAAGCGTAATATCTTTTGTGCTTTCATCATCTATTTTTATAATTCTGTCATAGGCCTTAATCCCGATCTTGCAAGCGGGGGTGCCTGCAATGGGAGAAATTACGGTTAAAAGATTGTCTCTGATTGATATCTCAATGCCAATCCCTCCGAACTCGCCTCCAGTGGTAACCTTCATTTCCCTATAGGTGTCGGGGTCTAAAAACTGGCTGTAAGGATCAAGCGAGGAAAGCATTCCTTTTAAGGCGCCGTAAATCAAATCCTTTGAATCGATTTCGTCAACAAAGCCGCTATTTATAATACTTACGCTGTCGGTAAAAAGCTCCAGTGATTCATATAGTTTCTCTTTTTGATTAACGGTTTTCTCTTTGGCGCACATTCCAATAGCCAAAGATAGCCCCAGAAAGATAACACAAACCAATAACCATAGACCTATTCTTTTTATGCGCATTTTAATTTCTCCTCCAATATCTTTTTTACCATCTGAGGGTTGGCCTTTCCCTTTGTTTGCCTCATTACCTGCCCCACCAAAAACATTATAACATTTTCTTTGCCTTTAGCATAATCCATAACTGATTTTTGGTTTTCTTTTATAACTTTAAGAACCGCATTTTCGAGTTCTTTGCTGTCTGAAATCTGAGCCCACTCTTTAATTTTCTCTGACAAAACTATCGCCTTCTCTTTGGAATATTCTATTAGCCAGGGTACTGCTTTTTCTTTAGCGGAAGTCCTACTTATTCTGCCATCTAAAACTAGCTTAATTAATTCAGCAAGGGCCTGTGGCTTAATTTTTTCTCCTATCTTACTTATATCAATATCTCTTTTATTTAACTCTTTAAATACAGGGCCAGTTATCCAATTGACTACCTCTTTGGGATTTTTCAATATATCATTTGTCTCTTCAAAATAATCCGCTAATTTTTTATCTGAAGTCAAAACGCCGGCATCATAATCACTTAAACCGTAATCTTTTATAAAACGCCTTTTTTGCTTATCCGGAAGTTCGGGAAGCGTGTCTTTGATTTTCTTTATCTCAAGGCTACTTATGCTAAAAAGCGGCAAATCAGGCTCGGGAAAATAACGATAATCAAAGGCCTCTTCTTTGCTGCGCATGGAAAAAGTCTTAAGTTTATCCTGATCCCATAATCTTGTCTCCTGTATTACTTTCCCGCCTCCATCAAGTGTTTCTTTCTGCCTTTCAATTTCATATTCAAGCGCCTGCCGGACAGCCTTAAAAGAATTCATATTTTTAATTTCAACTTTAACGCCCAATGCCTTTTCACCGGCCGTTTTAATAGAAATGTTGGCATCGCACCTTAAACTACCCTCTTCCATATTGCAATTAGACACCTCAAGGCAGTGTAATATACTTTTGAGTTTACTTAAATAATTATAGGCTCCGTTTGCACTGGTGATATCAGGCTCACTAACTATTTCAAGCAATGCAATACCGCAGCGATTAAAATCAACCAGAGAAGCATTTGTTTTATGAATTAATTTACCTGCGTCTTCTTCGAGATGCGCTCTCTTTATTCTAATTTTTTGATTTTCCCCATCCGTTTCAATATTGAGATAACCATCGCAGGAAAGCGGTGAGTCATATTGAGAAATCTGAAAATTTTTGGGCAGGTCCGGATAAAAATAATTCTTACGGTCAAACTTGGTAGAAC
>CAYUDR010000178.1:0-2184 GCA_964443705.1 uncultured Planctomycetia bacterium
CCAGCTCAAAGCGCGCTCCTCCCAAACTTAAATTTCTTAACCGGCAACTATAGTCTGGCCTTGGGTTGCCTATTGTCTCCACGCTAAACCTCGGCCGCCGCTTGAAGCCGAGATTATCCACTTCCAATCTGGGAAGCCGGCGGTGTTCTATGGAAGCTTTCGTTTTTTTCTCCAGCTCTGTCGTTTCAAAGATAATCGGTTCTTGGTCTTCTTCGTCTACAAGAGACAACTTTTCATTTTTTCGTTTACTTTCGGTTTTATACCATAAAGCTACGACACACATCAGAAAAAGAGAACCGAATAAATAAGTAAAAATAACTAAAAACCCATAAGGGACTGGAGAAGTAACCGGCAAAAGACTGTTTAAAAATTGGGGTTCGTTAATGTTTTTATGGGTTACATTTCTCGAGGCGGATTTTGGCTGGATGCCCAAGGCAAAACCATCTAAGATTTCCCAATCGGGAAAAGGTAGACGAAAGATGGCTTTCTCAAATTTATCATAGACAACTATATCTTTTTTTTTGCCCTGGCTTAATGTTTCTCCACCATGAAATAATATTTGCTTTTCGGTCTTGAGCAACGTTAGCGCCGCTGGCACTGAAGATGCCTCTTTTTCGCTTACGAGTGAGGTCCTATCTCCGGCATTGGCATCTCTTTGAAAATCCACAACAGGGCCCTGCGCCGGTTTGGCTTGCTGAAGCTTCTCTTTGGCCAAACTTAAAGCCAATGCAACCTCCATCTGTTTTTCTAAAGATCCACCGGGCGGCTTTAGGAGAAAATTATTTATTTTTATTGTCAAAGAGCGTGCTTTGGGAGCAGCTATAATTTTAGGTGTATGCCTGAATTTAAAAAAGAGGAAATCAACTTCTCCTTTTTTATTAAAACAAAAAGTTTCTATTTTCTCTATAGGCCCATCCCCTAAAACAATTTTTTTATCAAAATGGCTATAAATTTCGTTCTCAAAAAAATCCACTACTAAACCGGGGGGTGTGTGTGTATAAAAACAATGATAATGAACTGGTTTTGATGTTTCTATTTCAATTTGAGCTTTTTGATTCTGGCTCTCAAAATAGGTAAACCTCAATTCTATTTCTTTGCCAAAACCTCGCGAAGAAAAAACCGGAAGAAAAACAATTCCTAAGGCAAAAGAAATCAAAGTTTTTTTAAGCATAAACTTTTTCCACCACGCCTTAAATTGTTCTTTAGGACTTACTGCTGCTGATTAATATGTTTACGTATTTCCGCTTTACTTCGATAAAACCCGAATTTACCTCCATTTCTTTAATGGAAGAATTGTTCTTATATATTCTTATGCGTCCTTTGGATATAACAGACATTAATGGGATGTGGCCACAAAGAATGCCGATTTCTCCTGTAGTGGTGGGGACAATTACAAAATCACATTTCCCGACAAACAAAGCTTTTTGGCGACTGATTATTTCTAAATCGAAAAGCTGGCCGTTCATTTAATTAACATACCGGTTTTTGGAGTAAAGGCGACATAAATCCAAGCGTCACTTAGCCCCTTCCTTATGCGGCCTCTTCTATATTGCCAATCATATAAAAAGACTGCTCGGGTATTTCATCATGCTTACCTTCTATAATTTCCTTAAAGGCGGCTATGTTATCTTTTAAAGAAACATATTTGCCTTTTATTCCGGTGAATTCTTCGGCTACAAAAAATGGCTGTGAGAGAAAGCGCTGAATTTTTCTGGCCCGCTTGACAATGATTTTGTCTTCCGGCGACAGTTCTTCAGTACCCAAAATAGCTATAATATCCTGCAATTCCTTGTTGCGCTGTAATATCTGTTTTGTTTCCTGTGCAATGCGATAATGCTCTGCGCCAACGACTCTGGGGTCCATAATATTAGAGGAAGAGTTCAATGGATCAACCGCCGGATAAATTCCTTTCTCTACTATTTGTCTGGATAAAACCACGCTGGCGTCGAGATGGCTAAAAACAGTAGCCGGAGCGGGGTCGGTTAAATCGTCTGCGGGAACATAAATGGCCTGCACGCTCGTAATAGAACCCTTGTCGGTTGAAGTAATTCTTTCTTCAAGCTGCGCCACATCACTGGCAAGGGTTGGCTGATAGCCCACCGCAGACGGCATGCGTCCTAAGAGAGCCGACACTTCCGAACCTGCCTGCTCAAACCTGAAGATATTATCAATAAATAGGAGCAA
>CAYUDR010000179.1:0-2181 GCA_964443705.1 uncultured Planctomycetia bacterium
AAAATCACCCCTCAGAGAGAAGAACTTGAGGGAGGTGAATAAATTTCCAGCCTTGGTCAAAAGACCTAATTTTGGCCTATTTTTTCAAAAAATTTCCCCCGAACGAATCCAGAGGCGACAAGAATCAACGTTTATCCACAAGTTATTAATAACATGACATAACTCATTATAAATAAATATGTTGTGTTATTTTCTCTCTCATGCTCAAGTTAACATAAGATATATTATAGGACGTTACGCATGAAGGTAAAAAGGGGCTTCGCAGACAGTTTATAAAGGTTCTTTTCGGAGGGTTTTTCGTGGCTTGTGCGCTTGTGACTGGTGACTTTTTTAGTATACGCCTAAATCTTTCAGCCGCTTGTCTGATATGCCAAAATGGTGAGCTATCTCATGTTGAATGGTGTGTCCTATTATTTGTTTTATTTTACCGGCCTCTCCCCTACCAATCAACTCAATAGGCCTCTTATAAAGGGTTATTTTATCCGGCAGGACGCCCTGGTAGTATGTTGTCCTTTGATTTTGCGGAACTCCCTGATACAAGCCTAAA
The DNA here is from genome assembly GCA_964443705.1 of uncultured Planctomycetia bacterium. Taxonomy (GTDB): domain Bacteria; phylum Omnitrophota; class Gorgyraeia; order DAOVKU01; family DAOVKU01; genus DAOVKU01. Next base: position 548 of record CAYUDR010000179.1, read on the forward strand.
AGAAGGCCCTTTTTAGGGCCTATTTTGGGGTTATTTCTGATGGCTGGGCTTGGTATTTCCTCAACCACAATATCCACATTTTCAAGCCGTTTTTTAAAATCTTCAGGCAGGTTTTCTATTGTTTTTTCAACTAATTTTGCAAACTCTTGTTTATCCATTTAATATGTCTTAAATTCGGGGACACAATACTTAATTCTGTAAAATAGAACGACATATATTTGCTTCATTTCTCCCCTCCTTTTTTTAAATTATACTCCCAAAAATAAAAAACCCCAAGCAAATTCTTGCCTGGGGTTTTTAGATAATTATAGAACCATCACTTTATTTTTACTTTTCTTTGTGCATCCCCTCTTTATACATCATTTTCCCCTTATGCATTCCTTTTTTACCCATCATATTCTTTTTATGCATACGGTAGTCCATTTTAGACCCCACGGAGCATTTGCTGCTTGACATTACATAAATTTTGGTCGTAGCTGCCAAGGCAACCGAAATCCATAAGAGTATAGCTATTAAGTATCCAAATAGTTTAAGGGTTCTTGAATTCGTCTTGCTCACACCAAGTAATACAAAAAAACTAAGAGCCAAAAGTAAAGTAACAAAAATCAAATCTTTTATTATGAAAAACATTTCCATATTAACCCCTCCTTTTATTTTAGCCTAATCCTCACAAAAATAGAAACTATCTATATTCCTTCCCTTCCCAGAACAATTTTGTGGGGTAACCTGAACCATCTTTTGCTACTGCCACTTCTATAGTAAGTGAATTAAGTTGCCGCTCTGCTCCTTGTGGCTCTACTTGTTGAGCAACCTTGATTCTCTCTAAGGCCTTAGCATATTTGTTTTTTATTCTGGAAGCTGTTTCTTGATCGATAATCCCTTCTTCTAACCAATAGTCGGTCTCTTTATCTAATTTCCTAAACCACTGTTCTGTTAGGCCGGCTTTATGCATTCTCTTGTCTTCAACGCTTAATTTTTCCATTTGCGCTTTTCTTAGTTTCTGGATTTCTTGCCAGTTTCTCCTGCCTCCGCGCACCTTCTTATCAATCTCATCGGCTGATTTTTCACTTAAAAAGAAAGATTCTATGCCATATTTGACTCTTATATTAGGGGAAGGATAACGAACCTTGCCCTTTAAAAAAATAAGATCGGTTTCTTGGGGTTTATTTTTATAGGCCGCCGTTGGCTCCCAAAATTCGCCTTTTTTCTCTAAGACAACATAAATATAGTCATTGGATTTTAAATCACGATATTTACAGTCCTTTAATAAATTAGCGGAAATATTCGATATCTTATAATTTAGGTTAATGTATCTTCCCCGAAATACACTAAAGGGGTCCACCGGTTCTGTCTCAAGTAAAATGCTGGTGGCAGTATTTATCTTCGACATATGAAAGAATGTCATTATGCTTAGAAAAATTAGCTGCAAAATGATTATAGAAATAAATATAGCCTTTTTATTCATGCTGTTTCCTCAGGCAAGTTTTTTCTCATTTTTTGCTCAATGGCTTTTCTCTTCTTTTCCATATATATACCGCCGAAAATCAGGATGAGCCCGCCAATGATAAAGAATATGGATCTGGGTAAGATTTTCCAGAGGGCATCAAAATATCTGGTAAATACATCCAGAGCAA
>CAYUDR010000180.1:0-2156 GCA_964443705.1 uncultured Planctomycetia bacterium
ATGATAGTGATCAAGTGTTTATAGATTGAGTAGTTACGGAGGCAAACGAAGAGGGAACCGAACGTAAGTGATTTAAGAAGGGGGCTTGCATATGATTGTAAAACGGTTAAATAAATGCAAAAAGTTTATTTCTCAAGATAAAGCAATTTTACGGGAACTGTTGCATAGAGATAAAGGGAATTTTAAATTCCGTTACAGTTTGGCGCACGCAGTGATTAAACCGGGCAAGGTTACAATGCCCCACAGGCTTAAGACATCGGAAGTCTATTATATCTTGGAAGGCTCAGGCTTAATGCACGTAGATAGAAAAACTTCAAAGGTAAATAAAGATTGTGCTGTTTATATTCCACCGCACTCAGTACAGTATATAAAAAATATCGGTAATTCAGATTTAATTTTTTTGTGCATAGTTGATCCTGCCTGGCGCAAAAAAGATGAAGAGATAATCGTAAAGAGAGTATAGTATGAGCAAAGTTATAAAATCCGGGCTTAGAACCGCTTGTCTCGAAATGTTTAAAGAGGATAAAATCTGGGCGCGATATAGCAACGATAAAGTTGATATAGGGGAAACTCTTGCAAAAGTGATAAGAACTCTAAGCAAGGCAATTCCGCTTTCAAAGAATATAAGAGCGCTTTCTATCGGGTCAAGCAATGAACCCCAATTCCGTATTTTAGAAACAGCATTTCGCGGAGGCCTTTATTTAGTCGATATAGAGAAAAGCGCGTTGGATCTATTAAAAGAACGTATCCAGAGGCAATTTACTGCACACATACATGTTATGCAGGCAGATTATAGAAAGTTATTCTTAAATCAAAAAACCACAAAAGAATTCTTAGCGAAAAAGCTTGATGGCAAAAAAGTTGAACTTATCATGCTTCACCACTCTCTTTATTATGCCGAGAAGCAGGAATGGAGCTCGATACTTGAAAACTTGTTTAAAATTATACTGGCGCCCAAAGGGGCCATACATATTGTGCTTATGTCTGCTGAAAGTAAGAATCCCTATTCTACAACATGGCTCTATAATCACTTTGTTGGAAAATTTTTTAACCAAAAAAACAATCAAGATTTATTGAGATTCAAAAAAGAATTATCTAAAAACTCCGTTTTTCGCAAGGCACAGATAATATCGAAAACAAGCAACGTAAAATGTTTTGTAAAAGATTTTAATAAATTCATGGCGGTAATCTGGATGATATTGCTTTATCCGAATGTGCACAGGTATAATTTGAAACAGAAGAAGGAAATAGTTAATTTTATCTACAATAAATTTTGGATAAAAAAAAGGCCCTTATTGCAACAGCAGGACCATGTTGTGATTTACAGGAGCTTGGGCTTTAAGGGCTTGATTTAAATGAAAAGAGTTTTTTGAAAACAGGGACACATCCCAATTCTTGAAAGTAAAGTAGGATGTGTCCCTAATAAAAATAGAAAGGATCATTATGAAAGGTTATTTTAAAATATTTTCTTGTCTTATATTGGCGTTAACATTATCAATTGTGGTCATGGCAAATGGGAGTGTGTTTGCCGAGAATGAAGACGAGATGCTCTTAGCCGAATATGGCCATGGTATTATCTTTGATGGCACAGCTAAAGAACAGGAAGGTGTGCCGCAGGGAATTGCGGATTATGTGTGGGGAATGCAGGATCAGCTTACAACCTGGCGGCGGGACCTTCATAAGATACCTGAACTGGGGCACAAAGAGCACGAAACACGCGCCTATCTGGTAAAGGCTTTAAGCGGCATGGGGTACAGGCCTCAAAAGATTGGCCCAAGCACGGGTTTCATGATTAATATTGCCGGTGAAGATAAATCCTTCATGATAGGTATCAGGGCGGATTTCGACGCCCTGCCGATTACGGAAGTTGATGACGGCCGTGCATATGGCTCTACCAAAGAAGGTTTCATGCATGCCTGCGGCCATGATGCTCACAGCACAATTCTTTTGGGTGTCGCCAAGTTTTACGCGGACGAAAAGGCCAATTCTCCCTGTAATATTCGATTGATATTTCAGCCGGCGGAAGAGCTGGGAACGGGCGCCTTAGAGCTCATCAATGCGGGCGTTCTTGAAAGCGTTGATGTTATCATCGGCCTCCATTCAGACCCCACCCGGGAGTGGGGCATGGTCGGGCTTACCGAGAACGTTTGGAGCGC
>CAYUDR010000181.1:0-2147 GCA_964443705.1 uncultured Planctomycetia bacterium
ATAACATCCACCTCATCCTGCTTTATCTTCCACGCCTCAAGTAAACCCTTTAAGTCCTCTGGTTTTGTATCAGCTGGGAATACTGGTTGTGCATGGGGGTAACCTTCTACTGTTACTACTATCTTTGGTTCTTCAAAGCTATTGTCTAATTCTATTTTGTTTATTTTCATATTTTCTCCTTATGATACCTTATTTATTACTAAATGAGTATAATGAGGTGAAATACCATCTATTATGTCTGTTCCCCCACTATCTTGATAAACTCTAACTGTTATTTCATCATCTATTGATAATGGAATAACAGAAGAAATACCTACACATTTTCTTGACGCCGTAACATTTATATTGTGTCTGTTGGAAATCATAGCAGTCTCATTTTTATAAATATAAGTAATATAACTTTTGTTAGGGGTTGTATTTTGCCATGTTATAGATGTAACTACTAAATAATTTCCAGCAGTTTTTGCTGTAAAAACTCCTGTTGAGTTGTTATATTCTCCTAAAACATCTGTGTTTTCTGTATTAAAAATCATAATAGTACTTGTGCCTGTAAAAATATTAACATCTGCACTTATATTTGCATCTACTAAACTTTGTCTCGGAAAACTTACACTACCCTCATCACCGTGAACCTGTATTGCGGTCCTCTGTGTGCCACCGTCATTTATTTTTATATTTATATCTACGTTCTGTGCTGATTGTTCAATGGCGTGGCCGTTTAAGTCTAAATCCCCGCCAAGTTGTGGGGTTGTATCTTCTATTATATCGCTAATACCTTCATTGTCATCAACGTATTTCTTCGTCGCCGGCTCGTAATCTGCGTCCGGCGTGAAAGCTGATACGTTGTCTAATTCTAAAACGTTTGTTTTTAAGGCAAGGAGGGCAAGCCGTGTTACTACGTCTGCACTTGCTCCGCTTGGACTTATTCCTAACTCTAAGCAGATTGCTAAAACTTCGTTTTTTATTTCATTATAACGGGCGGCGAGAACGATATCCACGTCGTTTGTACGATCCGGATAATCAGCGTCATCTGGTACAGCAGTAGGATATATTGCCATAGTTCCCTTTCGTATTTTCCTCTTTTTTATTCTCCTATATTTTCTTTTTTTTGTCAAGTTAAAAATAGGGGTGGTGGTCGGGGACGGGTGGTGTAGTAGTAGTTTTTCTTTAGGGGTGGTGGTCGGGGACGGGTGGGCTAGTAGTCTTTTTGGGTCGCTAATATCGAGTAATGGAGCCAACTGGCGAATGACGCAGATATTAGCGACCGTTGGTTGTAGACGCCTTCGATAACGCTTGATAATTTGTTTCTGACGCCTTCGATAACGCTTGATAATTTGTTTCTGACGCCTTCGATAACGCTTGATAATTTGTTTCTGACGCCTTCGATAGCGCTTGATAGCTTTTTTTGCAGGGTTTCTTTCCTTTTTTTCTTTTCCCCCCCCAAAAAAAAACACCCCGCCGGCTTCACCGGCGGATAACGGGAGCGATTCAAACCTAAAAACAACTTTTTGAAAAGCCTAAGCCCAGCGACATACCTGCCTTCTTACCCGCTAGCCCGCCCTAGCGGGCTCTTGCGCGGGCGCGAGCGGCCCAGCGAGCGCGGAGCGCAAGCGCGTACTCTTGTTGGGAGTGGGCGCTTCTTAGCTTTATACCACCCACCTCTTGGCTGGTTCGAGGGAGCAACCAACGCCATACCTCTTGGTCACCAGCGCCGGAGGCGCAAATATCTTATATTTTAAAAAAATAAAAAATAAATAAGCAAAATAAGTAAAAATTTATATTAAATTGTCCCCCCTAAAATAAAAGACAAAACGAACCAAAATAATGTATTCGTGTAGAAGAAATTTTATGATCATAAAAAAATTGTAGCGAAAAAGTGGCAAGCAAATCGAATTACAACCCCCAACAATGGAACTCTTTGCCAACCCTTGCAAAAATAACCCCCCTAAGGCATAGCAAAGCATTGCTTAAGGTCTAAAATTGAAAATAAGGGGTGTTTTGTGCGTTTTTGAAGGTATTGCCTGTTTTGATTTCTCTTCTTTGCTGTCTTCTGCTTTTATAATTTCAATCTCACAATTAAACTTTTCCTTTATCAAACTCTTATTCTCATCAAAGCTTTTCAGCTCTATAACCTGATCAAGAATAAT
>CAYUDR010000182.1:0-2137 GCA_964443705.1 uncultured Planctomycetia bacterium
TTGTGCGAGGCTTAACCTCGCACAAACTCCTTTTTAGTATGCAAGTCGCACAAGTGTGCGAGCAAAACCATCGCACAGAGTCCTCTTTTTTAATTAACTGATTACATTGCTTAAAACCAGACTATTTTTAGCTATCTTTACGCCGGGCCACAGTTTCGCGCCATTAGTCACAGAGGCTCCATCTTCAATAAGACATTTCTCAGCGATAGCAGCACCGGTTATATCCACTTCTTTTTCTATAACTGTTTTTTCTAAAATTATACTGTTTTTAAGTCGTGAATTTTCACCCACGCGCACTCCGGCGTCTAAAACACAATCCTTAATTACGGCTCCTTCTTCAATAATACAATTATGACCGATAATAGAATTTTCTATATCAGAATTATTTAATCTGCAACCCTTTCCCAAAAGACTATGGCCTTTTTCCAGGAGAGAAAGATTTATTCTTAAAAACTTATCCGGCGTTCCTATGTCTTCTAAGAGCCCTGTTAATTTAAAGCCAAACAGGCCGCCGCGCCTGTTAGTCAGCGTCAGTTGAGGAAAGAGGTCTTTGCCGAAATCGTAGAATTTACCCTTTGGGGCATATTCTAAAACTCCGGGCTCAACTAAATATATACCGGCATTAATCAAATGGCTGAAGATTTCATCATCCTGAGGTTTTTCTTTAAACCTTAATATCTCACCTTCCTTATTTATTTGGGCAATGCCGCTTTGGGCAATATCTTCTCCCTCAACCAGGCCTACGGTCAACTTTGCTTTTTTCTCTTTATGGAATTTAAAAAACCCTGTTAAATCCGTCTTAAAGATATTATCGCCGTAAACCACTAAAAAAGTCTCATTTAAAAGGCCCTGGCATTTTTTTACCGACCCGGCTGTACCTAAAAGACCTGGTTCGGGGGAATAGGTAATTTTATATTTTCTTAAATTTTTAAAATAACTCTTTATGCACTCCGGTTTATGATAAAGATTAATAATAAATTCTTTTATTCCGTACCCGGAAAGCCATTCTAATGTATGCTCAAGTGCCGGCTTATTTAAAACCGGGAGCATAGGTTTTGGCCTGTTTATAGTGAGGGGTATTAATCTTATCCCCTGCCCGGCGCATAATATAAAAGCTTTCATAAATTTAATGCCCTCCTGAAGATAACTGCTGATTATATCTTTTTACCCTCTGGGCTAAAATATCACAGGCCAAATGAACTAAACTTAAATGAACGTCTTCCACCTGGCCTATTAAGTTAGAGGGAACAATTATAACCTCATCTGCCATATCTTTTAACTTGCCGCCGTCAAAGCCGGTTAAACCGATAACAACAGAGCCGCTCTCTTTTGCAAATTCAACCGCCCGAAGGACATTTTCTGAATTACCGCTGGCGCTTATTGCGATAACTAAAGAGCCGGGCTGATGCAGGTTTTTAAGCTGCTCAACAAAGATATCCTCATAAGAGGCATCATTGGCCCAGGCAGTCATAGAAGGTATATTATCGGTTAAGGATATTATTTTAAATCGTTTGCGGCCTGCGCATATGGTCTGCTTTGATAAATCCACCATAAAATGAGATGCCGTAGCTGCCGAGCCACCGTTACCCATAACAAAAATCTGTCTTTCCTTTAAATAGGCATCAAATAATAAATCGATCATTTTTTGTATTTTACCCGGGGGCATTTCCAGAAGGACTCCCCTTAAGTCGGAAAAATACTTTTTAATCTGGCCCAAGGTATTTTCCTGTCCTTTTTCTAATATTTTAACCAGGTTATTAATTTGAGCGGTTTTGGCAGGTTTCCCATTGCCGTTGGGACGCATCATTTTCATAAGGTCCTGTTTGCTGATGCGGTAGTGGCCGCCCGGGGTCTTAAAGGCATGCAGCTTTCCATCATAAAGGTAGTTCTTTATGGTAGAAAGGCTAAGGTTAAGAAATTCAGCCGCCTCCTTGGGAGTCAAATAAAATAGGGACAGCGACCGTTTTTTGATAATATGTTTCATGGTCAATCACCTCTTTTAAGGTTTAAATCACCTAAAATCGACTAAAATTGTATAATTTCGTAGAGAATTATACACCATGTTTTTAAAAAAGTCAAGCAGAAAAATTTGTTTTTTTAAGGTAATTTAAAATAGGGACAGCGACCGTTTTTTAAA
>CAYUDR010000183.1:0-2122 GCA_964443705.1 uncultured Planctomycetia bacterium
ACGGCGCAAGACATTGTTTTAAATAATAATTTAAACAGGCACTCTTCGGCATTTTCCTGCAGGTGCGCAGAGGAAATATTTTTCTCATCAAAGCTAAAGCCAGCTTTAAAGCCTTAATGTTAGTAAAGGGCCCAAAATAAAGGGCATTGTCATCTCCTGCCTGCCGCTGCCCGGCCCCCAGGCGGGGAGAGACAAGTTTCTTTCTTCTGGTTATAAAAAGCCGGGGGTACTCTTCGCCCATAGTTAATTTAAGTAATGGGTAGGCCTTATCGTCCCTGAAAACTACGTTAAACCTGGGCTTATGTTTTTTGATAAGATGGGCTTCGTAAAGTAAAGCTTCCTGGGCTGAGCCAGTCACAAGATAATCTATATCACAAGTTAAGGAAATCAAAGAGCTGAGCTTGGGTGAATCACTATGCCTGGTAAAATGAGAAGATATTCGTTTTTTAAGCTGAGATGCCTTGCCAATATAAATTACTTCTCCCCGCTTGTCTTTAAAAAAATAAACGCCGGGCAAAGTCGGTATGGTTTTTATTTTCTCCTTAAAATCCATCTGCTTAATGTCCTGGCCTCCTTAATGCCTAATATATAAGCACAAAACGTAAAAATGCAAGCGGAGAATACCATGCTTGTAAAAATCCTGGCGAGTTCTCTGAAAGCCCTGGTGATGATAAAAGAAAAAGTCAAATTTTTAAAAACCATGAAACAAAAAATGCCCATAATCACCGAGCAGACAAAAATTTTAAGAGAAGTTTTTGCTATTCTTTCCCTGTCAAGATAGCCAAGTTTTTTATCAAGGAGAAAGAAAAGCGCTCCAAAATTAAATATGGCTGAAATAGAAGTTGCCAGGGCCAGGCCTCCTACTTTTAATCTCCACATCAAAGCAAGATTAAAAACGATGTTTATAATAAGAGCGCCGCAAGCCACTTTCACGGGCGTCTTTGTATCCTGCATGGCATAAAATCCATTAACTAATATTTTAATGCCGGCATAGGCAAACAAGCCAAAGCTATAGAAGAAAAGCGCGGCAGCTGTGATATCCGTTGAATAATTTCCAAACACTCCCCATTCAAAGAGTAATTGTGTTATGGGCCTGGCTAAAATCAAAAGTCCCACCATGGCAGGTATCATCACAAAAAAAACTCCTCTCAAAGAAAAGGAAATGGTATCTTTTAGTTTTTGAATTTCGTTTCGTGCTACCTGTTCAGACATAGCCGGCAACGCTGCCGTGGCTATAGGATAAGCGAGAATTCCCATGGGATACTGAATAATTCTTGTTGAAAGATATAAAGCCACTATGGCTCCCTCCCCGACAATGAAAGCGAAAGAAGCCAAAATTGTATCTACGAAAATATTTAATTGATAAACAGCTGCACCTATTGCCCTCGGCAAAAGAAGCCTGCCAATTCTTCTGGTGCCCTCCCGTGCTATGCCAAATACAAATTTAAGACGCACTCCTTTTTTTATCAGGGGGGGTAATTGAATGGCAAGCTGCAGTACCCCTCCGATTAATGCGCCCACAGCAAGGCTCATGGCCGGCTCAACAAATTTATTTCTTAAAAAAAGAGCCGCGCAAATTATGGAAATATTTAGAATCACGGGAGCAAAGCTGGAAGGCGCAAAGATTCTAAAAGAATGTAGAACCCCCATACAGATTGCACCAAGCCCGACCAACAAGATATAAGGAAATAAAATGCGAGTCATCTTTACCGTCAATGCAAATTTATATAAGTTTTCTTCGTCTAAAAAACCGGGTGCAATCAATCTGACAATGAATGGCGCAAGCCAAATACCAACTACAACCAAAACAACCAAGGCCACGCTAAAAATACTAAATAGAGCTTTTGCCAAATTTTTAAATTCATTTTCGCTGCGTATAGAAAGATATTCGGAAAAAACAGGCACTAAGGCCGCCCCCACCGCACCTTCGCCGACTAATTGCCGTAACAAGTTCGGAATTCTAAAGGCCACTACAAAGGCCTGAGCGCCGGCACCGGTGCCGAAAAAAAAGGCAATAATTAAATCTCGCGCGTATCCAAAAACGCGGCTTAAGTTCGTTGCCAGGCTTATAATTAGTGCGGATTTGGCTATTTCTTGCTTTGACATAAACTCCTCTCATGAT
>CAYUDR010000184.1:0-2108 GCA_964443705.1 uncultured Planctomycetia bacterium
TCTAAAGTTCCTTTTAATCTTGTAGGATGCTTTAGGGGGTCTATTTTGCTTTTAGGAGGATTATTGGCTCGTTTTAATAGAGTAAAAATTCCTTCTCCCGGCGGATGCATTATTGGAGTAAGGTCTATTGATACTCATTTAGACGCTTTTAAGCAAGCAGGGGTTAAAATTTCTTCAGAGAGCAAATTTTATCGTTTTGAAAAAAGAAAACAAGATAAATCTTTAGAAATTATTCTTAAAGAAATTAGCGTTACAGCAACAGAAAATATGCTTTTGTTTGCTGCTGCTAATCCTAAAAAAACTGTTATTAAAATAGCTGATCAGGATTATCAAGTCCAGGAATTGATTAAAGTTCTTGAGAAAATGGGTGTTGAGATTAAATGCTCGGGAATTAGAAAATTAGAAGTTATTGGGAGGAAAAAATTAAAAGGATTTAAGCATATTATAATGTATGATCCTATCGAAACAGGCACTTTTATTATTGCGGCTCTGGCAACAAAAGGACAAGTAATAATTAAAAACGCTGAATTGTCATTTCTTAGTTTATTTTTAAAAAGATTAAAGGATTTTGGAGCTAATTTTAAAATTATAGATTCAAAAACAATAAAAGTTTTGCCTTCTAAAAAAATTAGGATTGATAAAGTTCAGAGCTTGCCTTATCCTGGAATTCATTCTGATTTGCAGCCCGAATTAGGCGTATTGGCAACTCAGACAAAAGGTCCTACAATGATACACGATCCTTTATTTGACGGTAGATTAAGATATCTTAACGAATTAAATAGAATGGGAGCTGACATTATATTCTGTGATCCTCATAGAGCTATTGTTTATGGTCCAAACCAGCTTCAGGGAATTGAGATGCCTAGTTCAGACATTAGAGCTGGAGCAGCAATGATTATTGCCGGACTTATTGCAAAGGGAACAACTGTTATTCATAATATTTATCAGATTGATAGGGGATATGAGAGAATTGAAGAAAGATTACAGAAACTGGGAGCAAAAATCAAAAGAGTTAAAAGTTGAGTGATAACGAAACCCCGCCCTCTATGCTATATGTATAATTTTCATATGCTTAGAGGGCGGGGTGCTCACTAAGTTCGCATGTTTACAAAGAAAATTGGTATTGATTTAGGAACTTGTAATTCAGTGGTTTTTACTCCCCAAAAAGGAGTGGTTTTGAGTGAGCCGTCAGTGGTAGCAGTTGCTCTTACTGAAAATAAAATTTTGGCTGTGGGGCAAGAAGCAAAAGAGATGACAGGTCGGACGCCCGATACTATCAGGATTTATCGACCCTTAAGGGATGGAGTGATTGCTGATTATCGAGTTACCGAAGCAATGCTGAGATATTTTATTAAAAAAACAGCCACAGTTTTTAGGTTTTTAAAACCAGAATTATTAGTTGGAGTGCCGGCCGGTATTACTTCCACTGAAAAGAGGGCAGTGATTGAGGCTGGGATAGCAGTTGGAGCGAGGGCAGTTTATGTGGCAAAGGAACCGATTTTAGCTGCGATTGGCGCTGGCATCCCCATCAATTCTTGTTCAGGGCATATGATTGTTGATATCGGCGGAGGAACCGCAGAGGTAGCTGTAATTTCTCTCGGTGGAATAGTAACTTGCCATTCGCTCAGGGTAGCCGGGGACAAAATGGATTGGGCAATTTCAGATTATATCAAGAAAAAATATAATTTAGCCATTGGCGAGCAAACCGCTGAAGAAATAAAAATAAAAATCGGGACAGCTATACCAGAAAAGGAAGAAAAAAAAATAGAAATTCGAGGTCGGGATTTAATTTCTGGATTACCCCAGAACATTAAGATTGCTTCTAATGAAGTTTGCGAGGCAATTTCCGATCAACTTGGTGAAATTGTTCAGGTAGTTAAAATGGTTTTAAGAGATACTCCTCCCGAACTTTCAGCTGATATTATGGATAAAGGAATGATTCTTTCAGGAGGAGGAGCGTTGCTTAGAAATATTGATGAACTTATTGCTCAGGTTACCGGCGTGCCCTGTTTTTTAGCTGAAGACCCATTGCTTTGTGTGGCAAAAGGAACAGGCGTTGTCCTGGAAAATCTTGAGGCCTATAAGAAAAGTATAATGGCAAAAAAGTA
>CAYUDR010000185.1:0-2081 GCA_964443705.1 uncultured Planctomycetia bacterium
CTAGCCGGATTGGCCGTAATTTTTTGCATGTTAGCTTCCAGATCCTCCACGCTAACTCCCATAGCAGAAGCCATCATAGCCATTTTCTCTTGCATAAGCTCTTGAAGCTGATCAATTTCTTTCTGCGCCTCTTCCCTCACTTCAGGCGGAGCCTTTTGCAAAGCCGACGACGCTTCTTTCATGGAAGCCATAGCTTTTTTCAGTAATTCTTCAAGCCGACCGACCTTCTCCGGTGAGTCGAGCATGTCCTTAATAAAGGAGAAAACATCGAAACTCATATTATCCTCTGGTTATTATAAATAAAATTTTGCCCTTACGTACATTATATCATTAAATTATTTAATTAGCAACAGCTAATTACTTCACGCACAACTTTGTTATGATATAATTACCGAACATATATTCCCTTGTTATTATTATAGCATAAATCTATTTAACTTTCCACCCCTAAACTTTCATTAAACACACAAACCATTAGAGATAAGATAGATAAAAAACAGCCATTTAGAATCAAAGACTTGCGCTGCCCACAAACAGACAACTTATAAAACCGAGATTATCCCATATTTTTAACAATAGTGCGGAAGATCTCGTTAATGGAGTTCAGAAACTCCTTAACCTGATCATATATAGTGTTTAACTTTTGACTCTGGGTGCTCAGGTCAGTATTATTAGTAGTCAGCTGGGTGCTCAGGTTGGTTGACAGAATATCGATACCGCGAGACTTAACCGTAGAGCCCGTCGGCGCGACATTTCCCTCCTGCCAGCAGGAAAAAACATCAACGGCAGAACCTTTGGTTAAGTCATCTCTAGTATAATGCCCCGCACCGGTAAACATGTACTGCAAAAAAAGAGCCGGAGTACTAACAAATGGTTTATCCACTAAATCGTCCCCAAAGTCACAATAATACGCTCCTTGCAAATCGTCTTCCTCACCGGGGTTTTTATCATTATAAAGAAACACACAAAGAGTCGGAGTATTACCGGTGACGCCACCCGCCGCACTAGAGACCCATCCTGCAGGCGATTTAGTTCTATAGCATTCGACTCTAATGAAACTGTCGTTTGTTAAAGTACCTTCATAATCGTCTCCCTCGGTATTCCATTTATAAATCTCCAAAAGGTAAGAAAAACTGACCCGCATAGTAGTCTTTACATTTGCTTTGCTAACTTGCACCCCCGCGTGATTATCAAAGCGATACCTCAACTCGTCTGCACCAGCATCATACCAATATAGCGAATAAAGGCCAAAGGCGTTGTCCTCATTAGCCGTGATCTTGCAAGAGTCAATGGATGTTTGCATATCCCCAAAACCAGTATCCAGTTCTTTCCATTGCGTATAAATAGTATCATCATCGCCAGGAGTTGGCAAATTGGTGGTACTGTTGTAATCTGTGCCATATTTATCAGAAATATACTTATTAAAAGCATCATGAAATTTGGCATACTCAGTCTGAAATGTTAGATAGTCTCCCATAAATGACGCTACGCTATCGTAATATATTTTTTGCGAACCTGATGAATCGGAACCGGTCACCAACTTCTGTAAATCGGTCTTAAGGTTGGCAACCGGCGTAGTCAGCTCGTTGATCGCCTCGGTAAAATTACCAAGACCATTTTTTAACTCATCTGAAATCTCTTCAAACTTGTCGATAACTGCTTTAGCCACGGTCCAGGAAGGACTAAAAATACCATTTGGCGACTCGTATGAGTTATAGGCCGCCAACTTGTCGCTATCATTTAAACTGCTATTATTTATCACTTCCAAAATATCACTGTTATTGGGATATCTTTTCTCTGTATTATTGGGATCCACATCCGTATCCCCCAGCTTGTTAAAATAGACCGAACCGTAAGAAGGGTTCATCTCATACATCGCCACAATCTCTTGCGCCAATGTTACGGCATCACCGGTTGTTAACCTACTACTCAAATATGTATCGCTAAATTTCGGGAAAGTGCCATTATACGCAGTTGAATACTGACTGATATAGGCAAGTGCCTCAGCCACTTTAGGATAGGTTGCTGCCGCCAGAAGATTAGCTACATCGGGATCAGAAAAACCATAGAGCGTGATCTGC
>CAYUDR010000186.1:0-2065 GCA_964443705.1 uncultured Planctomycetia bacterium
ATCAGGACTTGCGAAGAGGCCTATCGTGCCGAGAAAGACACATACATCAATTGCATTGCTTCTCCGGCAACTGCTCCGACAGCTGCGGGTATAGCTTGGACAGGTGGCGCTAACTGGACGAAAATAGGATTTGAGCCCAGAGGTAATGTGAGATATCAATATATCGTTGTAAGCGCGGACGCCGATGATTTTACCGCCAGAGCCAATGCTACCGTGCTGGGTCTTGGTACGTATTCAGCGAATGCAACTAGCGCGGAAATAACAGAGGTAGTAGGAATACAATAGACATCTTTTTGAGAGTGGAACCTTAGTGAAAAAGCCGTTTCTTAAATTTGAGAGGCGGCTTTTTTCTTGCCTTTTTTTATAATAGATGGTATTCTTGAAAAAAAAGAAGATAAATTTTAAACTCTCAAAAGCTATATTAAGAAAATCTTATGCGCAAGGGCAAGCTATTTGTTTTTATATTGATAATACTTTTGTTCATCTGCGTTTGTTTCTTACAGCACAACATAGAGAGTATAAAAAAAGCTTACCCACAATTTGAAAACCTGTTATATTTACCCAGCGGGAAGTTTATAAAATCGGCTGTTTTGGGGTTTGATGAATTGGCCGCCGATATTTTGTATGTTAAGGCCATCGGATATTTTGGCGGACATTATTTAAGCGATAAAGAATATAAGTGGTTTTATCATATATTGGATATAACGACCACTTTAAGCCCTGTTTTTAAAGACCCTTATGAGTTTGGTGCCATCGCTCTGGCTTTAGAAGCGGGAGAAATTGAGAATTCCAACCAGCTCTTAAAAAAAGGGATTAAAAACAACCCGCACTACTGGCGCTTTCCTTTTTATTTGGGGTTTAATTATTTTTTTTATTTAGGTGATTATCAGGCCGCGGCCTTTTATATGGAGCGTGCTTCAAGGTTACCAGGTGCCCCAGCCTACCTGCCGTCTCTGGCTTCCAGGTTATACGCAGAGGCCGGGAGGCCTGAATATGCTATAGAATTTCTGACCCAGATTTATAACCAGGCCGAAGATGAAATGATAAGAGAGGAAATAAAGATAAAGATAGGAGAGCTTATAATCGAGCGAGATTTAAATTTATTAGAAAAAACAGTTAAAAAATATACGCAACTTTATAACCAGGCACCGCTTAACTTAGAAGAATTGGTAAAGAGCGGCTTGATTGAAAATATTCCTAAAGAGCCATTTGGCGGCCATTACTATATTGATAAAGAGATAGGGATGGTTAGGAGTAGCACGCATCCTGAAAGATTGAGAATTTACCACCACACCAAAAAATTTGGTGTGGGAGTTTACCGTTAAAGTTTTTTAAAAAGGAACTTTTTTAATGATTAAAACCCAAAATTTATCCAAGACATTTTTTTCGGGTTTTTTAAGAAAAAAGATAAAAGCCTTAGAGGGGTTAAATTTGGAAGTTAAATCAAATGAAATCTTTGGCTATCTAGGGCCGAACGGCTCAGGTAAAACCACCTCTATAAAGTTATTTGTGGGGTTGTTAAAGCCCTCAGCGGGTAAAGTAAAAATTTTTAATCAGGATATCAACGCCCAAAGCGTTTTTCCTCAAATTGGCTATATGCCGGAGACCCCGAATTTTTATGATTATTTAACTGCTCGGGAACTCTTAGATTATTATGGCCAACTCTGCCATTTAAAGAAAAATATTCGCCAGCAAAGGAGCAAAGAACTTTTATCCTTAGTGGAACTGGAAAAATTTAAGGATATGCAGCTTCGCAGTTTCTCAAAGGGCATGCTTCAGCGCCTGGGCATTGCACAGGCTTTAATAAATGACCCAAAACTTGTTATTTTCGATGAGCCCATGGCAGGCTTAGACCCTGCGGGCCGAAAGAAAGTAAGAGATATTATTATAGATTTAAAGAAAAGAGGAAAAACTGTTTTTTTTAGCACCCACGTTTTGTGGGATGTAGAGTTAATATGCGACCGTGTGGGCATATTGATGGGCGGAAGATTAAAAAATGTCGGCAGATTAGATGAGATGCTTCAAATTGAAGCGGGGGTTACGGAAATTATTTTTAAAAGTTTAA
>CAYUDR010000187.1:0-2035 GCA_964443705.1 uncultured Planctomycetia bacterium
CTTTTGCTCCAGTCTCTGATAAAACAAGGGGGCGTTTAAGGCTGTGTCGGCATCTATAACTTTTTTGCTCTCAAGGCGAAGCTTTTCTCTTACTTCCTCAATTTTGGCTATAATAAGAGAAATATCCGGGTCTTCCGGGTCTTCAACCATTTTAGTATCAAGTTCCGCCTGAAGATTTGAAAGTTCAGCTGTTAGTCTGTTTACATCCGGATTAAGGGCTATTAAATCCTGTGAAATTATAACCGGTTCATGGCCGGATAATTGCCTGTTTAGGTCGTTAAGCTCTTCTTTTGCCTCTTTAAGAGCCAGCTCTATGGAGGTATGGGAAGTTTGATAATTGATTAAAAATTGCGTATTCATATCAAGTGCGTCACCGGGTAATTGAAGGGCATTTTTTTCTCTAAATTCATAAAGTACTTTTTCTGATTTTTCAAGCTGTTTCTTATAAACTTTGGCCTGTCCTTCTGCAAATTTCACGCCTATTAAGGCCGAGTCGGTCTTTTTCTGCAAGCTTTCCTTGATAAAAAGGTCAATTAAGGTATTAATTATTTTCTGCGCCATTACGGGATCCCGGTCTTCATAGGAAATTTGAAAAACATCAGGCGCTCTCATAGTAACTTCAGTTCTTTTTCTGATGCCTATGATAAGCTTTTCATAAGCTGCCTGGTCGGTGATGCCCTTGCTAAGCCCAAGAGTGCCGACTAAATTGATTAATTGAGGGTAAGATAAGATTTGTTCGGTGAGTGTTTTTAATTTCTCGACCAGAGTGCCTTCTTGGGGCTGCAATATTAATCTTTCTTGGTAGGGAATAAGGGGGTTAATGACTTTTTCTTCTTCAACTAAAATTAAAATTGATGATTCGTAATATCTGGTAAGGAAAGAACTACCTATGGTGGCGGTGGTAAAAACAACCAGAAAAGGAATAAGAAAAAACCATTTGCGATGAAAAATTATGCGCAAATAGTCTTTTAAGGATGCTTGTATCTGGTTGGTGGAAATGGCCATAGTTTAATCAAAAACTCTCCTGCTCAAAATCTGGTGTTAACGGCTCTCGTAAGGGGCTGGTTGCCAACCGCGACTCGGTGCCTGTTCTCTCAGAAAAGGCTTGCCATTCTCCCTGAGAAACAATCTGGCGGTTTCTGTCGGTTAAGATGTGAGGAGTAATAAAAACAATTAATTCCTGCTTAACGGTTTCGTCCTCCTTGCTTCTGAATAATAAACCTAAAAGCGGTATATCTCCCAGGAAAGGAATTTTTTTCACAATCTTCTCTGTTTTATTTTTAATCAAACCACCCAGGACAATGGTCTCGCTGTCTTTAACCATCATAGTGGTGTCGGCTTGGGTGGTATCAACCGCAACCGCATTGTCAACGTCGGGCAGACGCCTAGCCTTGCTTACTTCCGGATGAATTACCATGGTTATATAACCGTTTTCACCGATTTGCGGAGTAACTATCAACTTAATGCCCACGTCTATATATTCGGTTGATTCAGTAACGAAACCGGTTACCGGGTCTTCGCTTGTCATAATATAGGGCTCGCTGGAACCAACTAAGATATTGGCTTCTTCGTTATCCAAAACACAAATGCGGGGGGCGGATAAGACCTCTGCGTCGCCGCTGGTCTCAAGGGCTTCAAGCACTATGTTATACTCATCGGAAGTTAAAGTGCCAATATTGAGTATAGTGCCCTTAGATAAATCTACGCCCAAATCTTCTTTTAAATCCAGGCCTACACGTTGAGGATTTCTGCTTGTATTATCATATTCCCATTTTATGCCCAGCTGAAGAGTTTTATCTAAGCCCACTTCCATCAATCTGGCTTCTATTAAAACCTGCTTATGCTGAACATCCCAGCCGCTTATTAATTCATCTGCATCTTTAAGGACTACGGGTGTGGCCTTGATTACCACGCTGTTCGTCCTCTCATCAACAAAAACCTGTCCTTTTTCGGGGGGGATGAGCCGTGTCAATCTTTCCATTAAGTCAGAGGCCCGAGCAAACTCGAGCTTATACTTTTTAAGTATTGTCTTTTG
>CAYUDR010000188.1:0-2028 GCA_964443705.1 uncultured Planctomycetia bacterium
AAATTACAGCCAGCCAGAAAAACCGTGGCAGCTAATTTACCAGGGTAATCTATTAAAGTAAGTTTTTGGAGCCCAGCAATAATCATAAAAAAATAACCTTTCCTTTAAGGTTATTTTACAAAATTTTCAGAATTAGTTAAACCCCTTTTTTTATTTTAAACTCTTTCCTCTCTTTAAATTCCTGCCGTTTTCCAATATGCCATTGAGACACAGGCCTAAGGTATCCTACGACTCTAGAATAAACCTCACAGGGCTGCTTAATTGTACATTTCGGGCAATAAAAATGTTCTCCAAATAAATAACCGTGAGTCGGGCAAATTGAAAAAGTTGGGGTTAAAGTAATGTAAGGTAAGTGAAACTTTTCAAAAACTTTTTTGACTAAATTTTTAGCCATCTGGGGGTCATCAATTTTCTCCCCTAAAAATATATGTAAAACCGTACCTCCGGTATATTTACATTGAAGTCCGTCTTGAAGTTTTAAGGCCTCAAAAATATCATCAGTATAGTTAACCGACAATTGAGAGGAATTTGTATAATATGGCGCTTCTTTTGTGCCGGCAGTAATAATATCCGGATATTTATCTTTGTCAGCTTTTGCCTGACGATAACTCGTCCCTTCGCCAGGAGTAGCCTCAAGATTAAATAAATACCCTGTTTCTTTTTGATATTCTATTAATCTTTGCCGCATAAAATCTAAAACTTCAGAAGCAAATCTTCTTCCTCGCTGAGAACCAACATCCTCGCCAATAAAATTTAAAAGGGACTCATTCATTCCAATTAAACCAATGGTTGAAAAATGATTTCCAAAATAAGAATGACGTATTTTCTTAACCGAAGCCAAATAAAATTTTGAATAAGGATAAAGACCTTTTTCCATAAAATTATCCAAGGCCTTTCTTTTAATTTCCAAACTTTCTTTAGCTAAATTCATTAAATGCCCCAATTTTTCAAAAAACTCTTTTTTTGTTTTAGAAAGATAACCAATCCGAGGCATATTAATGGTTACCACGCCGATACTGCCGGTAAGCGGAGCTGATCCAAAAAGACCTCCTCCTCTTTTGTAAAGTTCTTTATTTGAGAGACGAAGTCGACAACACATACTTCTATAGTCCTCGGGTTTCATATCTGACAGAACGAAATTCTGGAAATAGTTTACTCCATACTTTGCAGTTGCTTCCCATAAGGGATTCAGAGCCGGATTATCCCAATCAAAATCTTTAGTTATGGAAACTGTTGGGATAGGAAATGTAAAAGGTCTTCCCCCGGCATCTCCTTCCATTAATCCTTCGTAAAAAGCCCGATTGAACATATCCATCTCTTCCTGAAACTCTCCATAAATTTCTTTTTTAGCCTCACCTCCAATAATTATAGGCTGCTTGCCTAAAAAAGAGGGCGGCTTAATATCAAGAGTTACATTTAAGAAAGGGGTCTGGAAACCTACTCTGGTTGGCACCATGCAGTTATATAAAAATTCTTGCATTGCCTGCTTGACTTGGGGGTAGCTTAAACCATCATAACGGATAAAAGGAGCAAGAAGGGTATCAAAGTTAGAAACAGCTTGCGCTCCCGCACTTTCTCCTTGAACTGTATAGAAAAAATTTACCAATTGACCCAGGGCTGTTCTGAAATGTTTTGCTGGACGGCATTCCAGTTTTCCTGGCACTCCTCTAAATCCTCTCTTTAATAAATCGTAAAGATCCCAGCCCATACAATAGCAAGCAATTGTCTCTAGGTTATGAATATGAAAATCCTCGTTTGCTGCCGCTTCTCTTATTTCTTTTGGATAAATCTTATTGAGCCAATATTTTTTTGAAATATTTGCAATTGCATACTGATTCAAGCCCTGTAAAGAAAAAGTCATATTAGCATTCTCGTAAACCTGCCAATCAAGCTCTTTTAAATATTTATCAATCCTTTCGCTTGACTCATCAACAACTGCTGTTGTCTCTCGGATTCTTCTTCTTTGCTCACGGTATAGAATATATGCTCGGGCGGTCTCAACTAAGCCATCTAAAATTAAAACTTCCT
>CAYUDR010000189.1:0-2026 GCA_964443705.1 uncultured Planctomycetia bacterium
CCTAAAATCATTACCTTTTTATTTTTTGAAACCGGCACCGCGTCTTTGCCGTTATAGGTAGAATAATAATAAGCCGCATTTTCCACGCCGCTGACAGGAACGGCTTCAAAGGCCGCTTTTTTCCCGATGGACAATCTCTTTTCCCTGACTTCTTTTTCTTTCACCTTAAAAAGGCCTGCCAGGTATTTATCTGAAAAACCCCATTCCTTGGCCTTGGCCAGTAATTTATCGGGGAGCTTGTTCCAGTCATATTTAAGCAATTCTTCCTCAAAGTCTACCAGCTCTTTTATCTCTTTGATAAACCAGCGACCGATATAAGTTAATTGATAAAGTTCTTCAATACTTGCGCCCTTACGCAGGGCTTCATACATTATAAATATGCGCTCGCTCGTGGGTTGAGCTAATTTCTCTTTTAATCTTTCAAGTGAAAGAGTTTTAAAATTTTTAGCCCCTTCCAGACCGTATCTTTTTATTTCAAGAGAGCGGATGGCTTTTTGAAAGGCCTCTTTAAAGGTCCTGGCTATGCTCATCACCTCTCCCACGGCCTTCATCTGTGTTCCCAGTATATCCTTTGCGTGGGGAAATTTTTCAAAGGTCCAGCGGGCAAATTTAATAACTACATAGTTTCCGCTGGGTTCATATTTTTCTAACGTGCCCTCCCTCCAGTAGGGAATTTCTTCCATGGTTATTCCGGCTGCAAGTTTGGTTGAAATACGCGCGATGGGAAAACCGGTGGCCTTTGAAGCCAGCGCAGAAGAGCGGGAAGTGCGGGGATTAATCTCTATCACTACCAACCTATCGTCTTCTAAGTTATGAGCAAACTGGATATTTGTCCCCCCTACCACACCGATGGCATCAACTATTTTATAAGAAAGTTCCTGCATACGCTTCTGTAAACTTTGCGGAACGGTAAGCATGGGTGCGGAGCAAAAACTATCGCCAGTGTGCACACCCATGGCGTCGATATTTTCAATAAAACAAACTGTAATCTTTTGGTTCTTACGATCCCTGACAACCTCAAGCTCAAGCTCTTCCCATCCTAAAACAGATTCTTCTACCAATACCTGGTGCACCATACTGGCTGCCAGCCCACGATTGACAATGGTCCTTAATTCTTCCACGTTATAAGCTGCTCCTCCGCCTGTTCCACCCAGGGTATAAGCGGGCCGTAAGACCACGGGATATCCGAGTCTCTTAGCTATTTTTTCGGCTTCTTCCGCAGAATAGCAGGGTTCGGATTTAGGGATGGAAATTCCTAATCTTTTCATAGTCTTTTTAAAAACAATGCGGTCTTCCCCACGCTCAATAGCATCGGCTTTAACACCAATAAGTTCGACACCGTATTTTTTTAATACACCTGCCTTATGAAGACTGGAGGCAAGATTAAGGCCGGTTTGGCCTCCCAGGTTAGGCAAAATGCAATCGGGCCTTTCTTTTTCGATAATTTTCTCTAAGCTTTCTACCGTAAGCGGCTCTATATATGTTTTATCAGCCATGGCAGGGTCGGTCATTATAGTAGCGGGATTGGAATTGACTAATATAACCTCATAACCCTCTTCTCGTAATGCCTTACATGCCTGCGTGCCGGAATAATCAAACTCACAGGCCTGGCCGATAATTATAGGGCCGGAACCGATAATCAAGATTTTATGTATATCTTTTCTTTTGGGCATCTATTTTTTAAAACACCTTTTCATCTTCAGGGCGCCAGGCAGGCTCCACTATACATAAAAATTTTAAATCGCCCTTGCCTGTATTTTCAATGTATTGACGTGACTGCGAGGGAATATAAACAGCACACCCGGCGCTTACCTTCCCAGATTCATTATCTATATGCATTAACCCTTCCCCTTCTAAAATGTAGTACACTTCACAGGACTTAATTTTATGGGGCTTGGTAATTTTCCCGGGCGAGACTACTGCCTGGGCCAAACTGTAATTAATTTTTAAATTTGCCTTTTGGGGATGTAAAAATTCACGCAGAACCGAATTATCTCCGGATGTAAATTCTTTACAATCCCTTAAA
>CAYUDR010000190.1:0-2023 GCA_964443705.1 uncultured Planctomycetia bacterium
AGACCTTTCCCCCGCAGCAAAGATTAAGGGCTTCGTATTCAACGGTAGAGGCCCCTGCCGCAGAAATAAGCTCATGAAGTGTCTTAGGGTTATCCGGCTCTTCAAACCCACCAAAGGCGGACTTTGGTTTTAAATAATGACAACCGTAATGAGGGGCCACACGAAGACCGGATAAATCCCGCTTTACTTCTTTTTTTATCTTTTCTATGCCTATATCCTCGTAAAAAACCCTTGAAATATGTCTTACTTTAACGCTTCCCTTATATTCTAAGTTAACTTCGTATAATTTTTCATTTACTCTATCTTTCGTTGACTTATCTTTTAACTTCTCTATTGCTTCTGCCAGGGCGCCTGTGCAGGCGGCACAAAGAGTAAGAATATCTAACCTTTTGTCTTCAGCCAAAGCCAGATTTGATGCTGCCATTAAAAGGCCCGCTTCTATGCTCAGATTAACCTGGTTAATACCACAACAACCGAATTCTTCAATGTCAACAAGGTCTATCCCAAAATATTTACAAACCCATCTTGAAGCGAGCTCATACTGAGGAACTTTTGTCGGCGTCGTACAACCTAAAAACAAAGCATGTCTATTCATACAGAATCGGCTCGTGGTTTAATTTTATCAATATAGGTTGACTCAATTATTTTCTTAAGCTTCGGGTGCTCCTCCTTTAAGAAAGGGAGGGAAAGTTCCTCTCTTTTTTTAACCCAATTATCCTCGGTAGAAAAAACTATACCCGTTTTAGCCACCTGACTTGCCTGCTCAACCCAGGCTGCCGGCGCATAACCTTCTTTGGCCGCCATATTTTTTAAGACATTCAAGACATTAAAAAACTTAACATTCTGAGGGCAGCGTTGTTCGCAATTGTGGCAGGTAGCGCAATACCAGATATACGGGCTGGTTAAAACCTGCTTTTTCATACCTAATTTCACCATCTTGGCTAATTTCTTCGGGTTATACTCCGGAAATACTTCGTGAATAGGGCATCCCGCTGAACAGGTTCCACAACTAAAACAGGCATTTAAGCCCTGCGCATCAGTATATGCTAAAACCTCAGATTTAAAATTCGGGTCAAGTTCTGATATAGAAACCGGTTTTTTAAATTCAAGGCCCTTTTTAGTTTTATTCATCCCTCTTGAATTCCTCCATAAGCGCTTTCTTTAATTCTTCTTTTTTGGGCACCCCCATAAATTTAAGGACACCATTAATAGCTATAGCAGGGACAGACATAATTCCATATTGAGCAGCCCTTGTGGTGTCAACTGTAATATCGACCTCTTCTACTGTTATCTCACCGCTTAACTCTTCAGATAAACTTTTAAGCATTTCCTTCACTGCCGGACAACCAACACAGCCGGGAGACATAAAATCTTCTATATAAACCTCTGCCATAGCTATAATCTCCTTAACCCCGCCTCTGCACGCAGGGGCGGGGTTAATTTGTCTTTTTTGTCTTTACAATAAATTCAGGAAGCTGTATCTCGCCTTTCCTTAATTCACTATCTGCACAAGAAGCAGCTGCTTTTGCCTGCACAATTGAATCAGGGATATCTTTAGGCCCCTGCGCCGAGCCACAGATATAAATTCCCCTGACATTCGTCTCAACAGGCCGAAGCTTAGGATGGACTTCCTTAAAAAAGCCATTTCCGTCTAAATTTATACGTAAAAGCTCCGCAAGTTGTTTCGTACCCTTGGAAGGAATAGTTGCGCAAGACAACACAACCAAATCTACTTCCAACCTGAGAAGCGCATCTATATCAGAATCTTCAACTTTCAAAATAAGGTTTTTTGTCTTATTATCCTCAATGACCTCAGCAGGCCTGCCATGGATAAAATTAACGCCAATCTCTCTGGTGCGCTTATAATATTCTTCAAATCCCTTGCCGGTAGTGCGCATATCTATATAAGAGATGTAAACTTGGCTATTAGGCAAAACCATCTCTTTTATTATCTGGGCGTGTTTTAACGCATACATGCAACAAACAGAAGAACAATATCCATTTGCATTCTCATCCCGTGAAC
>CAYUDR010000191.1:0-1989 GCA_964443705.1 uncultured Planctomycetia bacterium
TCTCTGTATTACAGAATTCAAACCATAAATATGGTCTTTGTCCTGATGGGTATTGATCATAAGCTCTATTGTCCTGTCCCAAAAAGGCATATTCCGGGCCAAACAGCCTAAAACCCGATCATTCGGCCCGCCGTCAATCAATATCTGGGTAAAACCGCGGGTTATAAGAATCCCGTCCCCTTGCCCGACATCACAAACAATCAAATGCACCCTATTATCCGGCCAAAAGACCGCAAAGGAAGCAAGGGTAACTATTAAGAGTAGAAAGATTATAATTAAGCCATGCTTTTTCATAAATTATTAATATTTTTATCCAACGTTTCATTAAAAATTAGAAATTAGAAATTAGAAATTTCTATAGTTTCTATAGAACCCCTCCCCACCACTTTATCACTTCTACAAAATAAGTAAGCGGCGGCCAGGCCAGCCAGCTAAGCGGATAAGCTAAAGACATCCATGCCAATCCAGCAGCTAATATTACAAACCCCAGTATCATCAGCCCCGGCACCAAAGGAACAACCATTAGATTCGGCAAAAACGCCAGCGGCTGGACCTGGCCGAAAGTAAAATAAAGCACCGGCATTGTCCCTATCTGGGCGGAAAGAGTATCTAATAAGTTGTTGGAAAAAAGCGAGTTAAACCAATGAGACTTCGTATTTCTCGCTTTACTAGAGTATGGAACAGGGTATTTAGCGAGCTTGCCCCGTAGACGACGTGCCTGCGATAATACGCCGTAGGCGATTTCGCAGGCAGGAGCCCTATGGGGTTTGATTCTAAAAGCGACATCAAAATTTCGTCGGCAAGCCGTTATAAATCTTTCTAACATCGGTCTTACATAAATCATCCCCAACATTGCCGTCACCGACAGCTGAAAGCCGACATCAACAATAAGTAAGGGGTTTATCAAAAGCATTATTCCTGCCGCCAAAAACAACAGCCAGCCTCCCTCCGCCTCCCGGCCAAAAGCCAAAGCCGAAAAAGCGATTCCCGCCATCAATCCGGCCCTGATCACTGCCGCCGAACCGCCAGCCAGCAAACAATATATCAAAATAAAAACTAATGATACAAAATATGCCATTTTTCTGCTGACAACCAAAATAAGACTGCCGATAACAACCTTGGCCACCATCGTCACATTCATTCCCGAAGCGGCAATAATATGTAAAGTTCCCGTTTTCTTCAACGCCCGCCAAAAATCCCAATCCATAAAATCCGATTTTCCAAGAACAATACCCGAAAGCAAACTGGCCTGCGGCTCCGGTAAAACCTTAATATAGACCTGCTGGCACTTAAGGCGAAGTAAACCAGAAAAGTTCATTAACTCAACCAATGGTGATAAACTGTTCCCAAACTGTTTTTTCTCCTCCAACGGCATATCTTCAAAAGTGTAAATTTCCGGATTTATCAGCCATATTTGCCTAAAAATATTATTTAGCACTCTTGTTTCAGGTTTGCCAACAACTATTACTCTCTTACCATACAAATATTCATCATACTTACCAATTTCTCCTGCCTCCACCCAAACCCTACCTACCCTAAAAGCCTGCACACCGTTCCTTATCATCGGCACGCTATCTATACGTCCTCTAACCTTCAGATATGAATTTGGGTAATTTTCGCCGTATAGTCTATTTTGACCAAAAATGCTTGCGGTAATATTACTGTCCTTAACAGGCAAAGAAGATATATCTACAAAACCAAGCTGAAACAATCGAAAAAGGTAAATAAGAATAAATACAATAAAAGGTATAAGAATATATCTATATCTCCCTATCACTATCACTTCCTCCTACCAGTTAATATGACAGCAAGGTCGGACCTTGAAGACTAATAAACTGATATCATATCTTTCATTTTTTCAAAAGTTTTCTCACCAATCCCTGGAACTTTCATTAAATCTTCAATGCTGGAAAAAGGATTGTTTTGCCGATAGCTGATTATTTTCTCGGCCGTAGCCGGACCAACCCCGGGAAGTTTTTCCAATTCTGC
>CAYUDR010000192.1:0-1973 GCA_964443705.1 uncultured Planctomycetia bacterium
TCTTTCATCTATACCGGCAAGCATGTCAATGCAGTTTTTTGCCTTAATTATTCCGGTATTCGTTCCTGTTTCCTGAATTATTATATCCATGCTTCTTGATGGATTGTTGGTATCTACATAACATTTTTCGCCATAAAGCACAATAATTTTTTTTGAATATTTTTTCGCGTTATCAAGTTGTTTCTTAAGCTGCTTCTCAAGTTCTGAAGGAATTTCATGTAAGCCTGGTGTAGTGTATAAAATATTGTCAGCGTTTAAAAAACCGGTTTCCTTTAAATAATTAAGCTCCTCCCGCAATATACCACACGATACGATACTATATCCTTTAAAAGTCGCTTTGTCAGGCATCTTTTGCGCTTGTTAATTTTCTTATATAAAATTTATTGTTTTTGTATTCTGTTTCTATTAATTTATTTTCATCTTTTAATTTTTCGATAATAGCCCAGTTTCCGTTAGCTTTTTTTAAAAATTCATCTATCGCCTCCTGTCTCATGGGATGCACTGAAGTTATGCTCAGCAGATCTTTCTCTATGTCACCCGTAAACGCAAAAGCATTCCCTTCGTAGCCAATGAGATATTCTACATCAATAGCTTTTTCTTTAAAAAGCTGAAATGCTGTATTTATAGTATGCTCATTGGCCGGCTTTACCCAGGTTTCTGCCGGTGGCCTTGTTGGAATGGATATATAACTCTTTGCATCTTTTAGTCCGGCAATAAAAGTAACAATTTTTCCTATTTCTTTCGTATTATCGTTGATATCCTCAATAAGCATGGTCTCTGTAGCCAGTTTGCCCTTAAAGAAATGTGAAAATTCCAATATACTCCGGAAAATTTTATCAAGCTGCAAAGATTTATGCGGCCTATTGACTCTATGCCAAATATCTTCGCTTGCAGCATCAATTTTTAAAGAAACCCAATCGGCTTTGCATAAATTATCTCGAACGTCCTCCTGCCATATAAGAGAAGCGTTTGAGATAACTGCGATTTTAATCCCGAGGGTTTTGAGCAACCCTACTTCTTTAGCAAGATTGACATCCAGAGTAGGTTCTCCGTCCGAAACAAATGTCAGATAATCTATGGGTTCTTTTTTATTGTTTGCGTCTTTGACTTTTTTTTCTACACTTTTTAGTATCTCTGCCGGCTTATAAAACATTTTTCTTTCAACTCGCATCTCCAAGGCTCTCCCAAGCTGACAGTAAACGCAGGAATAGCTGCAAACCTTCGGAGGAATATTGTTTATCCCCAAACTATGCCCTAAGCGCCTTGAGGGAACCGGACCGAACGCAAGCAAATCATGATTAATCATAGCATGAAAATTTTGATAAAAATATCACTTCAGTTTCTTAAGTTCTTCTAGAGTTTTTTCTGCAACGAGTTTCTCTTTATTAAAATATTTTTTCATTCTTTCCAGGCACTTGGTCTTTTCTTTAATATCACCGAGATATTTCGCGCAAAGTTCCATAAATCTCTTTGTTTTTTCTATGTTAGATTTTACATTTTCCGGTATTTTTTCGCCATCGTGCCTTACCGCTTCTTGTGAGCATACGCTGTGGCAGGTGCCACAATGAATGCATTTATCCATGTTTATTTTTGCTTTTTCATCCTTCATCGAAATTGCTTTTACCGGGCACTTCTCTACGCAAACATTACATCCTACGCATTTTCCTTCATCAACCCAAGGCATGTTAACCTCCCATGAATAGTGCTTTTAACAAACACATTTGTTATAGACCTCTTGTTTTCTCTTCAACCCCGTCCTTTGTATTTTTTAATTAATTCGTTTTCGAAATTTATCCATGTCTCGTCTTTTTTTTCGTAATATATACGCAATGTATTATCTCTAAAAACATCCACATCTATGTAGAAATGATTTAAAATTTCTGGTTTCTCAAACGTCACAATATAATGTTTTGTAGCGCCGGGAGAAATATTATAACTCATGGAAGTTTCATCGGTTAGTTCAAGTTCGTTTT
>CAYUDR010000193.1:0-1957 GCA_964443705.1 uncultured Planctomycetia bacterium
CCAAATTATCCTCTAACAAATATAACCTGCCTGGGTTAAGCATAATTTTGACAACCTTGATTTCTTCATTCGTAGGCACGGCATCTATGATAATATTAACTTTGCCTGAAGAGATTGAGGTTTTTATGGATACGCCTTTCCACAAGGAATGTATAGCGTACTCATTCTTTAAAATGGCCGTAAGCGCCTTTTTTAATAAAGCCCTGTTCCCTTTTACTAATGGGGAGAGAGTGGAAAGCTCTAATTGTGACTGCGCATTATATTCTTTTAAGATATTGTTGATAAGATGATTTACATTTATACCTTCCTCATATACAGGTAGCGGTATCTCTTTCACGATAGATTGTAATTCTTTTATTCCTTCCCTGAGATCTTTTAAGACGTTTTTCAATTTGGCTTTTTCATCTTTTGTTACATTAATACCAGCATTGGCCAGTGTTTTAATAAGCGACTCCTCGTTATTAGTATCAGCCCATTCAGAAAGTAGCGGAGTGTAATGATGCAGTCTGAATGAAAAAGCTTTCGCGTCGTCCTGTGTCTCGCATCCCCACGGCTTAGAAAACCAGGCATAGCGGAGTAAGCGATCGTAAAACTGGTACAGTGGGAACTTCGCCAAATAAGGACGATTGTGTATGTTAAATTGACCTGGACCGACAAATTTTTCTCCAAGGGATTCTATCCTGTCCCGCATTAAACGACAGATATCTCTCATCCTCAGGGATTCCGTATTTGCTTTATCAACGAATGAGACGGCAGCCGGAATTCCTTCCGGCGATGTCTTAATTATATCAATCATCCTTTTAAACTCCGCTGTTTCTGACCCATGTGATCTTCTTATGCGCTCTTCTATATATTCATACTGCTCATTTAACCATAATTCATAATTATATTTGTACGGAGGAATGCCAAACCCTTCATCCAAAATATGTTCACAGAGATAGGCAAGGGCTTCGCCTGTCTCTTCAAAGGTATAGCCTTGTCCCATTAGCTTCTCATAAATAGGCGTGATATAAAACCAAATTAGTGCAAGCAACACATAGTAAGTATCATTTTGATCAGCATAATAGTCCCCAAAACCCGGCGCCAGATACTTCATCCTTCCATTCCATGCAAAATCATTCGGGTTTACCGTATTTAGCAATGCCATGGCAGCCTCCCTTGTTTTACGGCTAGCCAGGTAGGCAGCTATAAATTCCCCCCATACCTTTCTAAAAACTTCTTCCGTGCCTTCCTTCCTTATAAATGTTTTTATTGATCTATGTGCATCGTCAGACGCCAGTATGGCATGTGCCAATAAATACTTTGTAGGGGTATGGGAGGAAATTGCTTTAAAAATAGGCATTAATTCTTCATCGGATAATATTTTGGCTGCTGATGTATCTAGGTCTTCCGGGCTTCTGCGTGTCTCCACGAAAAGAGGCCACATATTAAGTTCAAATTTAAACAGTCTATTCAAATTTTTGAATTTTTTTAAATATTCTGTTATCTCTTCGAAACGGTCGCATCGCTCTATCATTTGTACGCCCTCTAGAATTGAAATATCCCGAGGCATTTTCATCAGCATTGATTCAAATTCAACTTTTATATCAACAGGAGTTTTTTTTGCGCAAATAAGCGGGATTCTAAGGGTATTTAGGTCTTCGGAGGAGAAACCAAAACAAGAGCTGTTAAAAATAAAAATGCATATTATTAAAAAAATACAACTTTTTTTCATGCCAAACCCTTTATAAAGCTCTTTATATTAATGGACACAAAAAGGCCATCTTTCCCATGGCCGTGTCCTAATTAATATTAACTATAATTATATCAAATATAGCAGCTATGTCAATGTTTTTCGGGATTGCCTTTGCCAAGGCTCTTCAAACTACGTTTTTAATAGCTCTTCTCTCTATCTAGGCCCTCTAGCTTTTAAACGCCCTGCCCTGTTTTTTAGGGCAGGGCATAAGAAATAAAACCC
>CAYUDR010000194.1:0-1284 GCA_964443705.1 uncultured Planctomycetia bacterium
CAATCTCGGCGCAATATATTCCAAAATCGGTAAGAATAGGAAAGCGCTTAGCTTCCTGCACAAAGCCTTAAGGATTGATCCTAATTTTAGTGCAACTTATGGCAGCTTAGGGAAAGCCCTTGTAGAGCTAAGGCGATTTAAAGACGCAGTACCCTGCCTTAAAAAATGCATCCGTCTTTCTCCTAAATGCGACTACGCCTACCTTGATCTCGCCACAGCTTTCTTTGAAATGAAAGAGCTTGAAAACGCCTTAGACATCCTCCAGAAAGCCATCCATGTTAATCCTGCATCATATGAAGCGCACCAGAATTTAGGTGTAGTAAATGATAAGCTTGGTTTTAAAGAAAGAGCTAAAGCTTATTATGCCAAAGCAAAGCAGTTAAGAAAAAAATAAACTTATTTGTTTTCCGTGCTAGTGACCTACCCCTAGAAGTTGGACCACTTCTTATGAGATAGCAGGGTATAATATCGCTTCTGGAGGAGTGCAGATATTTCCCAAAGGGGCGGCACGATGACGGCCTAGACGCCTTGGAGATGGCTGTAAGGCGTCTAATGACAATGGGTTCGAGTTTTGGTTTGCCGGCAGTAGTCGCGACCCTCAGCACCCACAGTACCCCACCCCTGATGGACGCGTACCATACGGCTGGTACAAGTGGCCCAGACGGCCTTACTAGGCGATCGTAGTATAACATAAGCGCCGAGGCTTAATGCTTCGGCACTTATGTTTACAACCCTAGTAAAATCAACCTATTACGTTAATTTAAAAAAGACTCACGGCAATTTTTTCTCACCTCATTTTATACCATTTGGTACGATTTGAGCTCTCCTATGGACACTATTTGGACACCAGATATCGCATTCAAGGTGGTGGACAGGCTTACTCCATTCTACGCTCTTATTTAGAGTTTACAATTGACTAACAGCTTGATATAATAAAACCTACTACAAAGGGGTAGGGTGTATAAATGAGGTCTATTTTGCAACAGTAAAGGCAATCTTTTTTAGGAAAGGTTGCCTTTATTCACTAATATCGGGTAATTATATGTATATAATAATAACTAAGTGCAATGGTGAAAGAGCTTAAAACAACAAAGAATGATTTTTTAGATTGGTAATAACTTATATATGATTAAAAAAAAATTAATGTCTTGCCTGATGTGGATTTTTGGATCTATCCTAACAGTACTTTTCTTTTTGTCGCTTCTTTTTTTTGCCATCATCCTGTTTCCATTTGATAAGATGAGAAAAGTTCCACAAGCTCACGCTTTCTTGTGGTCGGATTTA
>CAYUDR010000194.1:1294-1909 GCA_964443705.1 uncultured Planctomycetia bacterium
AGATAAAACGAAGACCTATGTTATAGCGGCAAATCACCAAAGCTTTACGGATATAATATTATTATACCAGACGAAAATGCAGTTTAAATGGATCGCTAACGAGCATTTATTTAAATTACCTATTGCTGGTTGGGCCATGTCCCTAACCAAGCATATTAAACTTCGAAAAGGAAAATTTAAAAGCATAAAAAAAGCATACCAAGAGGCCGCAGTTTGGCTAAGGCGTGGTATGTCGGTGTCAATTTTTCCAGAAGGCACACGTAGTAACTCTGATGGAATGAGAGGGTTTCAAAATGGCGCATTCAAGCTTGCTATAAAAGAAAAGGTTCCAGTCTTACCCATATCGATAAAAGGTACGGGTAATGCAATCCCTAGGGGCACATGGATTTTTACCACTAAAGTGCCTGTAAGCATGAAGATATTAGAACCTATTAACACCGCTGAGCTCGGTCCAGCCGATTTTGAAAAACTGAGGGATTTAATACATTCAAAAATTGAAGCGGCTTAATAAGTATCGGACTAAGGTAAAAAAGGGGAATCAGTGAATTTATTTACAATTACTTGTAAGAATCTTTGGCATCAAAAAGTGCGTAGTGGACTTACTATATTAGGCGT
>CAYUDR010000195.1:0-1901 GCA_964443705.1 uncultured Planctomycetia bacterium
AAAAAAAACTACGAAAATATATTAACTCGTGAGGCGGCCTTAAATAATATTGATGTTAAATGCAGCGGCTTAGGCCATATTATCACCACTTCTGACCTTAAAACTTTAAAAACTGAATTTTGTTTTGCCAAGTTTATCTTAAAAAACCCTCATGAGATTTCAGCTGATTCAGCTAATGCCTTAATAGCTAAGCTTAGCGATCTATTCACTGAGTATATCAAAAATAAGAAGATAAACCTTTCTTTACCCTTTATTTTCGCTTTTAGCCCTAAAGATAAACTTAATCTAAGAGTCAAAACGATTAAAAAAGCTTGGTTTAAAAAAATAAGTAAAAAAGTCTCCCGCGTGGCAAAACTTTTAAATGAAAACTTAACTCTTACCAACGGTTTTCAAGAAGGATTTTTTGTCTATTTCAGCGACTTCAATAAAGCTTTTGTTTCCTACTTTGCCCAATCACAACAGCAGCAACGCATGCAAATGGACCCTTTAGCCCCTTCACGCTCTTATCTAAAAGTAGAAGAAGCCTATCATGTCTTAAACTGCCAACCCAAAATGAATGAAACCGTAATCGACCTAGGAGCGGCCATCGGAGGCTGGAGCTACAGCGCTCTTAAACACAAAGCTAAAGTGATAGCCATAGATGCTGCTTTGCTTAAAGAACCGGTAAAGTCCCACCCTAACCTTACTCATTTAAAAGAAGACGCTCTAAAATTCAAGCCGGATAAAAATAAAAACGTTGATTGGCTTTTTTGCGATATAATCGAAAGCCCGGAAATAATCCTAAAGCTTTTAAACACTTGGCTAAAAAACGCCTGGTGCCATAAATTTATCGTGAATTTGAAAATAGGCCACAGTGACCCGATAGCCCTCATAAAGAGAATTAAAGACAAAAAAACCGGCCTTATCCCCTATTGTTCGTCATTAAAAATCCGGCAGCTTTACCATGACCGTGAGGAAATCACTCTAACCGGAAAACATATTTCTTTTTCAGATTTTTAAAACTTAAAATATGCTTTAAGTTTTTAACTCTTCTAGCTCCTCTCCGGAAAGTCGATAAGAACGTTGTACTTTTTTTTGGCTTCTTTTTGCCTTATCGCCTAGTATTTTTTCTTTTGCCCGCTTCGAACGCTTACGCTTTTGACGCCTTATCTTTTCGATTCGTTTTTGCTCAGTCGAAACCTTTCCCTTGATGAGGATTTCGATTTTATTGACTAAGATTCTTCTAGCTAGAAATCTATTCAAGACCTGTGAGCGTTCACGCTGACACTTTACCTCAATTCTGCTTGGCTTATGCTTTAGGTATACACAGGAAGATGTCTTATTGACTTTTTGTCCGCCTCTTCCTTGAGCGTGGATGAACTTCTCAATAATATCTTTTTCATAAATTCTTAACTCATGCATTTTTTGTAATAATGCTTTTTGTTTAAGTTTACTTATATCACCCATCTTACTCACCCAGTGAAACTGATTTTAGGTTTGGCCTCAACCAAACAGTGATAAAACACAATCGCCAGATGCTTCCGCTCTCTCAATATCGATCAAACGAATTGAAGATCTTATGCTTAAAAAAGGAAGCCATTCAAGATAACGAAACCGCCGTTTGAGCGTGGCAGTCCCCCCGTCATAACAACGGGCAATTCCCCACTGACCATTGTTAGATTTACCCTGATGGTTATGACCATAAAGAAGGGCATCAATAGAAATACCGCTGTCGATTGAGTTGGTTAACACCTTTTTAAGCTGGGCTGAATCTTTAAGTTGATGCAGCGGCCGCCAATCAAAGGGATGATGATGAAGATAAATTATCCGTTTTTTACAACGCTGTACATCTTCTGCGTTTAAAATGTCGCCTAATCGCTGTAACTGATCTCCGCCTAACTCACCATCCGAGAATAGCTTAT
>CAYUDR010000196.1:0-1890 GCA_964443705.1 uncultured Planctomycetia bacterium
ATAGTTGAACATTTTAACAAAAAGGCGGAAATCAGAGTTTTAGATAATTTACGCACAGGCTACACTGACAATATCAAAAACTTTGATGTCGATTTTATTAAAGCGGATATAAGAGACAGAGATCCTGTACGAAAAGCAATGCGGAATATTGATTATGTATTCCATTTAGCTGCAATGGTAAGTGTGCCTGAGTCAATGAAAAACCCATGTGAATGTGTAGATATTAACGCTAAGGGCACACTTATCGTGCTTGAAGAAGCAGCAAAAGCAGGCGTAAAAAAGCTCTGTTTAAGCAGCACAAGCGCTATTTACGGCGACAATCCTGTATTTCCTAAAATCGAAACAATGATACCTGAACCAAAAAGTCCTTATGCTGTAACCAAACTTGACGGAGAGTTTTACTGCAATATTTTTTCAAAGGAAAATAAACTTAATACAGCATGTATGCGCTATTTTAATGTATTCGGTCCAAGACAGGACCCGGGGAGCGCGTATGCAGCAGCTATACCAATTTTCACAGCAAAAGCTGTAAAAAACGAAACGTTATCAATCTATGGCGATGGCGAGCAAACCAGAGACTTTGTCTATGTAAAAGATGTAGTAGCCGCAAACATTCACCTCGCACAAAGCAAACTGACCGGAGTATATAATGTAGGATACGGCAAAAGCGCTACAATTAATGATATTGTCAGGCAAATACTAAAAGTTACAGACTCTTCTTCAAAAGTCGAATACTTACCGGAAAGAGCCGGAGACGTTAAACATTCACTTGCTTCAATAGATAAGCTGCTGTCAACAGACTTTAAATTAAGCAGCAATTTTAACAAAGGACTCGAAGCAACAATAAATTATTTCAGAAATTTAGAAATTAAAAGTTAAAATTTATAAAACATTGAGTGTTCAAAAAATTTAGTTTTATAGGAGGGGCTATCCTCGATTAACGAAGTTTTATCAGAAAAGAAACAGCAGTACCATGGGCAACCCACCCCTTAATCCCCTCCAAGGAGGGAAAATGGAACTCAAAGTCCCTAGAGGTAATGGGGCTAAAAATCCCCTCTCGGGAGGGGAATAAAAGGGGGTGGGTAAGCAAGTATCTGCCGTCGCCAAAACACTAATATAACAAACCAGCAACCTTGGAGAGGAAATGAACCAGAGACAGACTTACAGCACTAAATCCCACCTTATACTGCTTCTTTTTATCGCATTTGTAATCAAAGCTTTTGCTGCCTATTCTCTCGGCCTCGGTAATGATGAAGTATATTATATCTCCTACGCCCTTTTTCCGGCTTTAAGCCACTTCGATCACCCTCCCATTGTTGGTTTTCTTATACAGCTTACAACCTTAAACCTCGCATTCAGCAGCGATTTTTTTATAAGGCTCGGCCCTCTTATTCTGGGAACAGCGTCTGTTTATATTATATATCTTATAGGAAAAGATTTTAAAAACGAAAGAACCGGATTGATCGCTGCATACCTTGCCACTGCCAGTATTTATGTTACTGTTATCTGTGGTGTATTAATCCAGCCGGACAGCCCCATGGTATTTTTTGCTCTGCTGTCTTTCTATTTCTTTTCTAAATTTATCCCGTTTTCTCCAGACAATGCAAAACAGCTTTATATTTGGCTGGCATTTCTCTTTTTCGGCCTGGCAATTTATTCAAAGATACAAAGCATCTATTTAGGTTTAGGAGTTTTGCTTTATATAATTTTATTCAATAGAATCTGGCTAAAAAAGATTATTATGTATGCAGGCGCAATTATACCTATTGTTTTTATCGGACTGATTTTTTACTGGAACTATCAGCATAATTTTATTACATATACCTACCAGGGAGATAGAGTTTCACTGTTCTCTTTTAACATAAAACCATTGTATTTTTTAAGAGAACT
>CAYUDR010000197.1:0-1773 GCA_964443705.1 uncultured Planctomycetia bacterium
TGCACTTTTCTATTTTGCTTTTGGGTAAAAAATGATTGAAATAATAAATTTAAGCAAGAGTTTCGGCGGCCTTAAGGTATTAGGCGAAATAAATTTGAGTATTAAAAAGGGCGAAACCATGGTTGTTATCGGCCGTTCCGGCTGTGGGAAAAGCGTCCTGTTAAAACACATTATAGGCCTTCTTAGGCCTGATTCAGGCCAGGTAATTGTTGAAAATGAAAATATCACCGCCCTCAATGAGGCAAGCTTGAACAAGCTCAGAATGAAGATGAGCATGCTTTTTCAGAGTTCGGCCCTTTTTGACTCTATGACAGTCGGAGAAAATGTCGGCTTTTTATTAACTGAACACACAATGTTTTCGGAGGCAGAAAATGCCAAAAGGGTCAAAACCAGCCTTGAATTGGTCGGTCTTCATGGCATCGAAACCCTTAAGCCCTCCGAGATTTCAGGGGGCATGCAAAAAAGAGTGGGTTTAGCCAGAGCTATTTGTTCTCCAAGCCTGGCCGTCGTTCTTTATGACGAACCGACCACCGGCCTTGACCCCATAATGGCTGATGCCATAAATGAATTAATAATTCATTTACACGATAAATTGCAGATAACTGCAATAGCCGTAACGCACGATATGATTAGTGCCTACAAAATAGCAGATAGAATAGCCATGTTATATAAAGGTAAAATTATTGAAGTTGGTACGCCTGATGAAATAAAAAGAAGCCCCAATAAAGTAGTGCAGCAGTTTATTCATGGGGAAGCAGTTGGCCCCATAACAGAAGGCGAAGAAATAAAAAAAGAGCTTGTATGATTTTTTCAGCTGAAAATTAAAAAAAGGGGGATTAAAAAATGAGTCCCGGTAAAGGTAATTTTGAATTGAAGGTTGGTGTTTTTGTTGTTATTGCTTTGGTCGTTTTAACGGTTATGATTTTTAAGATAGAAAATTTCAAGTTTTTCAGGCCGGGCTATGCCATACATGTTATTTTTAATTACGTAAGCGGTATAGATGTTGGCGCTTCGGTTAGTCTTTCCGGCGTGGAGATCGGAGAAATTAAAAAGATGGAGATTATTTATAATGAAAAGTTAAAGAAAACTCAGGTTGATATAGGTGTTTGGATACGCGGTAAGACTATTTTAAGAAAAAATTCTGTAGCCAAGATAAAAAGTCTTGGTATGCTGGGCCAGAAATGTTTAGACTTTACCCCCGGCTCCAGGGATAATCCGGCCTTAAAAGAGGGCGATACACTTTTTGGTGAAGATCCTTTTTCTATCGAAGATGCGGCTGAGTCTATAAACAAAGTAGCCAAAAACCTGACCAAAACCATCGATTCGATTAATGCCGTCATTGGCAAACCGGATGTTCAAGAATCTTTAACAGAAACTGTTAAGAATTTTAAAGAAACCAGCGAAAGAGCTAATTCTATTTTGACCAAGATAGATGATGGTAAGGGAACTATCGGCAAGCTGATAAACGAAGACAAAATTTACCGCGATACGGAAGCGCTGGTAGAAGATATAAAAAAACATCCCTGGAAACTTTTCTTTAAGACAAAAGATAAAAAGGAAGATAGTGCCGAAGATAAAGAAAAGGAAACCGACAAAAAGAAGCAAAATAAAAAAGAAAGCCTGTTTTTTTAAATGAATTCCGGAGCTCTTAAAAAGTCCGGAGAAAGTTTGAAACAGATGACATGTGTAATCCACAGGGATGCCCTTTGAGGCACAAGTAGACCTTCCTGATTCCTTTACAAGAAGGGCCTAATAATTTAGCAAAACTGAAGC
>CAYUDR010000198.1:0-1772 GCA_964443705.1 uncultured Planctomycetia bacterium
AAAATAAAAGAAATTCCCAGAACTCACTTTACTTTTTTCGATCCCGAGAGAGGAATATATCAGACTATATCGCGAGGGCCACTACCAATAGAAGTGAGGAAGCGGGAAAATGAAGAAAAAGCCAAAATAGTAGAAAGCCTTGAGAAGCGCATAAGCTTTCCGGAGGATGAAATACTCGGTAAGGATATCGTTTATATTAAAGAACTGCCGGGAAAAGTGATAAGAAAAGGCGTTTATCTTTATAAAAACAGAGGATTTTTATTACTTCAACTGCTCCCCCTTTTGTTTCTTATTTCTGTATTGACTATATATAAAAGAAGTGAAAGGCTCAAGACGGATACTCGATATGCCCGTCGCCTCTATGCTTCCAAAAAGGCAAGAGGGGGTATTAAGAAAGCGCAGCAGTTTCTAGGTGAGGAGAAAAGGCAGGAATTTTATGATGCCATATTTAAAACTCTGCAGGAGTATTTAGGAGATAAGCTTCATCTGCCTGCGGGAGGGATAACCATAGATGTCGTTGATAAAATCCTTAAACCCAGAGGGATAGATGAAAATACCCTGAGTTTGCTGAAAGATATTTTTAAAGATTGTGATATGGCAAGATATGCGCCTTCAGAATTTGGTAGGAGCCAGATGAAAACAACCTTCAAAAATATGGAAGAAATTTTACGTTTTCTGGAGAGACACAGATTATGAGATTGAAAAGTTCTATTAGGCAGCTTTTGCGTTATGGGTTAGGTAGTTTTATATTTTTGCTTTTGGCATGTGTGTTGGTGGCCGCATTTAACCGGTTTTGTTTTGCTGAGGAGAAAATACAGACCTCCAAACACATCTTTTATAATGCCGCCAATTTATATAAAGAAGCTAAATATGATGAGGCCATTAAGGAATATTCGAAATTGCTTGAGCGCGGCCTTGAGAGCGGAAATCTCTATTATAATCTGGGAAATTGCTATTTTAAAAAGGGAGAAGTAGGTCTTGCAATTTTAAATTATGAAAGGGCTAAAAAATTAATTCCCAGAGATAGAGACTTAAAAGCAAATTACAGACATGCCAAATCTTTGATAATAGGCAATTCGACGAGGGTTCGAAAAATATGGCCCATGAGGTTGATTTATGAGTTTTCAGACCAGTTTGCCATTGATGACTTAACTATTTGTTTATTTATTATGTATTTTGTGACTGTTATAATTATAGTTACGGGTGTAATTTTTAAAATGAACAAAAAATATTTTTTGACTTTGTTGTCTGTTTTAATGATAGGTCTCACTCTAGGCGCTTTTTCATTTTATAACAAGGTTTCTTTTCTTGACAAAGAAGCCATAGTTGTCAAGGAGGCGGTAAATGTTAAATTTGAACCTTTTGATAAAGCCACTACGCACTTTACCCTTTATGAAGGCATGAAGGTTTGTGTACTTTCTTCAAAAGAGGAATGGTGTAAAATAGAACGCTACGACGGAAAAACAGGGTGGGTTAAAAAATCTGTTTTAGAGTTAATATAAAAAAAGAGGTGAGCTATGAAAAAAATAGGTATTTTGATTATGATTATTGCTTTGTCGGTGTTATTTGTTAATCAAACAATGGCTAAAGTAGGCATATCGAACAAAAAAAAGCCAATTCTGGCTACAATAGCTGGCACAAAAGTGCTTGCCCTGGTATATAAAGGCACAAGTTTTGAGATTCTGGAGGAGCAGGGAGATTGGGTTAAAGTGTCTCTGGTTGGCTGGATGCGTAAAAATGCTGTGGACATAGCGGATGCTCAAAAAGAATTA
>CAYUDR010000199.1:0-1760 GCA_964443705.1 uncultured Planctomycetia bacterium
TAAATTTATGAAAAGTCATAGAAAAACTTTGAAAGTTTGGATTATGCCCAATGGTGGCTATGAGACTACTTCAATAATGGACAAAGAGATTGAAGCTTTCGAGACCCATCATCCTCACGTTAAAATAGATATAACCACTATTTCTTGGGCAAATGCCTGGGGTAGAATTATACGGGCTTTAAAATATAAACAACTGCCTGACATATTTCAAATTGGTAATACTTGGACGCAGACATTAGCTGCTCTAAATAGCATTTATGATTTAACTGAAAGGGTTAACCAGGTTAACTTAAAGAAAAATTTTTTGCCCACGGCTTGGACAAGTTGCAAGTCTCAGATTAATGGAAAAATATGGAGCCTGCCTTGGTTTGTAGACTTAAGAGTCTTATTTTATAGAAAAGATGTTCTTGAAAGAAAAGCTTTAAGTGCAACTAACTTAAATGACTGGCAGGAATTTGATGATGTTTGCCAGCAACTACATGGAATAAAAATAGAGGGCAGAACGTTAGCTGCTTTGGGTATCTCAGACCAGAGAGATCAAGGTTTGGTTCACGATATTGCACCCTGGATTTGGGCGGCCGGTGGTGATTTTTTAAACTCAAAAGACACAAAAGCAACTTTTAATCAAAGTAAAGCTTTAAAAGGCATGGAATTCTACTTTTCTCTGGTAAAAAAAGGATATGCGCCTTTATTTGAAAGGCAAGTAGCCCTCTCGCCTGTTAATGAGTTTTTTAATCAGCAAAAATATGTTTTTTTATTTTCTGGCACTTGGGTTATTTCAAGTTTTTTAAAGGGTTTGGATAGCCGTGGTGATTTTAAACAGTCGAGCCAAAATAAGAAATTCGGTTTTACTTTTTTACCCAAAGGCCCATCTGGACGTTATACATTTTGCGGTGGAAGTAATCTGGTTATTTCTAAAGCTACTAAAAATTTTGATTTGGCCTGGGAATTTGTAGAATTTTTGTGTTCTTTTGATTCTCAAGTTCGCCATGCTCGTTCGATTAGTATGCTACCGAGCCACATTGAAGCCCTCGATTTTTTATTTGCTGAGAAAAAACCTGAAAATTTAATTATAAAAGAATCTTATAAGAATTATAGCCGGACCTATGTACAGGTGCCATCCTGGGCTACAATTGAGATGATTTTAGCTGAGAACCTTTCGAAAATTATGAACTTGTTAAAATTTAAAACTTATACTCAAGATATGTTGAAAGAAATTATGAATAAAGCAGCATCAACAGCGGATTATATATTAGGTCTCTAATAATGAAAGATTATTTACCTTTGTTAAAAGAAACTGGCCGATATTTTTCATTAGCGCAATCCGGCATCGATAATGCTTTGAGTAAGGGACTCGAACTTTTATTGGAAGCACTAAATTTTTATGCAGCCCATATATTTTTATATAATCCTTTAACCGACTTTTTGGAATGTCAACAGACGATTGTCAGAGGCAGAGGAGTTATTGCCGGAGAGGGAAAGATTCAGCTCAAAAATAACGAGAACAACCTTATGGTCCAGGTTTTTTCAGGTCAAATGGAGTATGCTTTGAGTAATGATAAATTGGACGCTTATGTCGTTATAAAAAAACCTGGAGGTCAACCTATAGGAATTTTAGTGGCGGATAAACTCAAAAATTCTATTTTGGAGCAAGAAATTGAACTATTGAAGGATTTTGCTGATGAGCTTGGCGTAGGTATTTATGATATTAATCGTTTCTTAGAAGAGCAACAAAAGCGTTCTAAATTTCAAGCACTTTG
>CAYUDR010000200.1:0-1716 GCA_964443705.1 uncultured Planctomycetia bacterium
AAGATCAGGTTCTTATAAAATCTGACGGCTTTCCTGCTTATAATTTCGCCTGTGTAGTAGATGACGCAGAATTTGGTATTACGCATATCATAAGAGGGGATGACCATATTTCAAATACTCCAAAACAGATTATGTTTTATGACGTCCTCGGTTTAAAACCACCACAATTTGCTCATATGCCGCTTATGATGGGCAAAGACGGCGCGAAGCTTTCAAAAAGACATGGCGGTGTGGCCGTATTTGAATATAAAAACCAAGGTTTTTTACCGGAGGCGCTCACTAATTATTTACTACTTTTAGGGTGGTCTTCCAAAGATGGCAGAGAATTGATAACCTTAACACAGACAATAAAGAAGTTTGACATTAAAGATATAAATAAAATGCAGGTAAAATTTGACATAGATAAACTAAGATGGATAAACGGAGAGCATATAAGAGCGAAATCAGCCAGTGAGCTATTCGGACCTATAAAGGAGAGACTTTTAAAGCAGGGCTACATTAAAGAAGATATCGATGAGGAATATATTTTGAAAGTAATAGAGCTATATAAAACTCGCTTTAAAACCTTTGATGAATTTCTTTCATTAACAACTTGCTTTTTTAAAGATGACTATAAATTCGAAGAGAAACCCTTTAGGAAATATCTCGAAGATAAAGAAGCCAAAGAATTGCTTAGGAAATTTGCAGAACGCCTTAAAATTTTAGATAAATTTAAGGCTGCGGAGATTGAAGAAATTTGCCGTCAGATTGCCGAGGAAGAAAAAGTAAAGGCGGCTAAGCTTATTCATCCTACTAGGGTGACTATAAGTGGCCTTAGCGTCGGCGCAGGGTTATTCGAGATGATGGAAGTTTTGGGCAAAGAGAAAGT
Organism: uncultured Planctomycetia bacterium; assembly: GCA_964443705.1. GTDB lineage: Bacteria > Omnitrophota > Gorgyraeia > DAOVKU01 > DAOVKU01 > DAOVKU01. The sequence goes on from CAYUDR010000200.1 coordinate 869, forward strand.
AATCAGTCGTCTTGAGAAAGTTTAAAAATATTGCCCTGTGGTGTAATTGGTAACACGCATGATTCTGGATCATGTATTCCTGGTTCGAGTCCAGGCGGGGCAGCCAATTTTGTTTTACAAAATTGGTCCTGAAAGTTTGGCATTGAAACAGTGTTAAGTAATCTGAATAAATAATGAATATTTTAGTTGATGAAGGTAAGATGTCCCTCGCTTAGACAAGCACTAAATACTAAGTTGTTAGCGAGTTAACGAGTTAGCCAGTGAGCGAGTTAATCAGTTAACAGGCAAACAGGCTTACAGGTTTACTGGTTAACAAAGTAAGTTGTTAGTATTGGGATTAATTCCCCCCACTGATTCGTTTTGCATTCGCAAAAGCGAATCAAAACGGTGGGGGTCATTTAAAGGAGGGGTTGATATGGGCGACAAAGGGAAAAAAGATAAGGGTAGAAGAGAAAATCAAAAAAAGGCCAAGCTTACACTTAAGGAAAAACGGAAACAGAAAAGAGAAAAAAGTAAATAAATACGGATAAAAATTAAAAAAGGAGGCGTAAATGCTGGCTAAAAAAATTGCGTTAGGTTTTGGTATCGCTATCGTTTTTCCTATGATGATTCACTACGGCGTAAGCACTTTCAGTCCTCAGCCAAAATGGCAAGATTATCAAGTCAAAAATTACTATGAAAGACACAAAAGAGCCACTTCTGAAGAACAGAAAAAGTTAGAGGTCGAAAAGAATCGATTGGAAAAACAAAAGAAAGAAGCTGAACAGAGCTTCCAGAAACGCCTGTTTTTTGTTGCTGTGCCTTTAGGTATAGCCGCTATCGTTATTGGAGCATTTCTTTCAATTCAA
>CAYUDR010000201.1:0-1694 GCA_964443705.1 uncultured Planctomycetia bacterium
AGCCTTAAAAAAGATTAATTATAATTTAAAGGCCTTGGATATTGTGCTCTTATGGACAGGTGCGGATAAATTCTACGGAGCCCCGAAATATTTTACGGATTATCCGGGAGTAGATACTTCTGCAATTGATTTTCTAATAGATAAAGGTATTAAAGTCTTTGGTACAGATACCATGGGTATAGACAGGCCGTATAAATTTATGCTTAAGGAATTTCTGGATTCAAAAGATCCCAGTAAATTTTATCCCGCGCATTTTTATGGCCGCAAGAGAGAATTTATTCATATAGAGCGGCTCGGTAATCTGGAAAATTTGCCTACTGCTTTTGGATTTAAGATTATTTGTTTTCCCATAAGAATACGTCAGACCGGGGCAGCCTGGTCGCGAGTTGTTGCAATTTTATAGATATGGTTAATTTAGAGCTCAAAGATCTAGAAAAATTAATGGAATTCCCGAAAGAGGGGATTTTTAGCAAGATTTTGGTAAAGACGGATGTTTCGAATTATACACTGATGTGTTTGGCTAAGGGGACAAGTATTTCCGAGCATACATCTACGCGTGAGGCAGCAGTAACGGTATTAAAAGGAAAAGGCGTATTTGTCTTATGTGGCAAGAAGATCAGGATGAAGCCGGGAGTTTTTATTTTTATGCCAACAAATGCGCCGCATTCATTAAGTGCGGATAAGGATTCAAATCTGGCAATTCTTTTGAGCCTATTTGGGGAAGAGGGGTAGTTATGGCAGGGTTTTTTAGAAAATGAAAAAGTTTATTGAGTGGTTTAGCCACGGTTTAATCCGCTACAGGTTTGGTTTCCTCAGCCTTTGCCTAATTATCAGCCTTTTTTTCGGTTATCAGTTAAAAAATCTTTCCTTTGAAACAAACCTTGGCGACTTTTATCCTTTAAAACATCCTTATTTAAAAATCCAGAACCGCCTTAATGAAATATTCGGCGGGCTGAACCAAGTTTCTATTGCCGTTGAAGCTAAGAGAGGCACTGTACTTAATAAGGATACATTAGGCAAGGTCTTTAAGATAACCAATGCGTTGTATTTAACCGAAGGGATCAACCCGGCACGAGTCGTCTCCTTATCCGCGCGAAAAGTTAAATATATCGAAGCTAACCAAGAAGGTTTTGCGGTTAACTGGATGATGCATGATGTGCCTAAGGATCAGGCCGAAATAAATATTTTAAAGGAAAGAATTTTAAAGACCCCTCAGGTTTACGGCCCGGTTGTTTCTAAGGATTTTAAAGCCACTCTTATTCAGGCCGATTTTGAGTCTGCGGTTTCCGCAAGAGAGATTTTTAAGGTGTTGCAGGAGATTAAGAATAAATTTGAGGATGAGAACAACAAAATCTATATTTCCGGCCAGCCGGTTTTGCAGGGCTGGCTTGATTTTTATTTATCCCGTATGTCAGCTTTATTTTTAGCGACTTTAATAGTTATGGCCTGGGTTTTGTTTAGCGCCTTTAAATCTAAGCGGGGAATATTTCTGCCCCTTATTTCAGCCAGTATGGCTACGCTTTGGGGTTTAGGAATGACGAGTCTGGTTGGTTTTAAACTCACGCCTTCAACAGTTCTTGCGCCGTTTCTTGTTTTTGCTTTAGGGGTAAGCCACTCCGTGCAATTTATCAAGCTTTACTATGAACATATGCTGCAGAGCGATAAACACGATTCTAAGGAAGCCGCCATCAAAA
>CAYUDR010000202.1:0-1653 GCA_964443705.1 uncultured Planctomycetia bacterium
AAAATACATCAATGAAATTGCCGCGGAAGTTCAAAAAAAGACAGGAGAAAAAATAGAATATTCAATAGGCACAATGATTGAAGTTCCGCGCGCCGCACTTATAGCAGATGAAATAGCCACTGAGGCTGAGTTTTTTTCCTTTGGAACAAATGACCTTACGCAGATGACTTTTGGTTTTTCGCGTGATGATATTGCTAAATTTCTACCATTCTATATAGATCACGGCATACTGCCAACAGATCCATTTATGGTTCTGGATACGCATGGCGTCGGCCAGTTGGTGAAAATGGGGGTAAAAAAGGGTAGGATCACTAGAAAAACCCTTAAAATCGGTATTTGCGGCGAGCACGGAGGAGAACCGGCCAGTGTTAAATTTTGCTATAGGGTGGGTTTAGATTATGTGAGTTGCTCTCCGTTTAGAGTGCCAATTGCAAAATTGGCTGCTGCCCATGCATCCCTTGAAGGCAAATAACAGAAAGCAAACCCTGCTCAGCGGCAGTTAAAAGTTAAAAGAAAAATAACGTGAGACAAAAAATATGGATGCTATAAAACTATATTTAAAGGATATAAAAAATATACAGCTATTAACTCCTGAAGAAGAAAAGAAGTTAGCCAGGAAAATTAAAAGGGGAAGCAAAGAAGCCAGGAAGAAAATGATTCAATCAAATCTGAGGCTGGTAATAAATATAGCCAAACGATATAGTTATTTCGGTGTACCAATGTTAGACTTAATAGAAGAAGGTAACTTGGGTTTAATGAAAGCGGTAACTAAATTTAATCCTAATAGAGGTTATCGCTTCAGCACTTATGCCTCCTGGTGGATAAAACAATACATAACCAGGGCAATAGCCAACCAAGGCAAAACCATACGCATACCGGTTTATCTGGCAGAAATAATCGCCAGGTGGCGCAAGGTTGCGGAAAAATTATCACATAGATTACATCGAGCTCCTCACTTAAACGAAATAGCCAAGGCCATGAAAATGAGCATAATCAAAATAAGGGAGATTTCAGAGATTGCCACCAAGGCTTCATCTCTGGATGCCCCTATTGGCGAAAATGGGGGAGCTGAATTTATAGATTTGATTGAAGACGAGAGCAGCGTTTCCCCTTCGGGTGAATTGACTAAACTTTTTCGACAGGAGAGAATTCAAAATCTTTTAGAAAATATGAGCGAAAGGGAAAAACAGATTCTGGCTTTGAGATTTGGGTTAAAAGACGGAACAGGGCATACATTAGGGGAAACAGCTAAGCAGTTTGGTATAACCAGAGAGCGTGTCCGTCAGATTGAAAATGCAGCCATGCGCAAATTAAGGCTGATTTTGGCCACACAGGAAGGCATAATAATATCCGATTCCACTATAAAAAGAAAAAAAGAAAAACGTTCACTTAAAAAGAAAAAGAGAAGACTTTCTGTCAGGACCAAAAAGAAAATTAAAAAACGCCTGCCAAAGAAGAAAAAAACTACTAAAAAGGTTAAGAAATAAAAGCCCCGGTAGCTCAGTAGGATAGAGCACAGGTTTCCTAAACCTGGTGTCGCAGGTTCGAATCCTGCTTGGGGCGCCAAAAAATGGAAAATGATTGACTTACACACTCACACACTACTAAGCGACGGAGTTCTTCTGCCTTCAGAATTAGTGAGAAGGGCAATAG
>CAYUDR010000203.1:0-1633 GCA_964443705.1 uncultured Planctomycetia bacterium
TAGCCGCACAACCTTCGGGCGATATAACAGAATAGTAAGCATTTTCTAAAATGCAAATCCTATCGCCCACGCCTATTCCCAGAGCACCCCCACTACCTCCCTCGCCTATAACCACTACCAAAATTTGCGTCCTCAGTTGCGACATGGCACTTAAATTTTCAGCTATGGCCTCGGCTTGCCCTCTTTCTTCGGCCCCTATACCCGGATAAGCGCCAGGGGTGTCTATTAGGCTCAAAATAGGGAAATGAAATTTCTCAGCCATTTTAAAAAGACGCATTGCCTTCCTGTAACCTTCCGGATGAGCGCAGCCAAAATTACGCACAAGATTTTCTTTGGTATCCTTGCCTTTTTGATGACCCATAACTACCAAAGGTTGTCCATCTAATTTCGCCAGTCCGCCAATTAAGGCCTTATCGTCTGCAAAAAGACGATCTCCGTGGAGTTCTACAAAATCTGTCATAATCATTTCAATATAATCAAGAGTGTAAGGACGCTTTGGGTGCCGCGCAATTTGAATTCGCTGCCAGGCTGTTAAATTGTCATAAACGTCTTTTTTGAGTTTTTCAAGCCGATTTTCTAATCTCTTTATATCCTTATTTAAATCTAAATTTTCCGCGTTTGAAAAATTCTTAAGCTCTTTTATTTTACGCTCAAGTTCCAGTATCGGTCTTTCAAAATCTAATCCGCTACCATTCATATCTCTCCCAAGGGTTATCAGGAAACTAAGGGGTTATCTTAGGGTAAGCATAAGGAATTTTTATTCACCTTATGTCCTCTTCCACTATCTTTGTTTCTTTATGCCGCCTCTATTATGCCTCTCTAATTCACAATCATTACTTCTGTGCCAACAGGCAAAATCGAATATAATTCCTCTACATCTTTATCGCGCATCCTTACGCAACCTTCCGTAACCTGTTTACCAATAGTCTCCGGTTGTGTTGTGCCGTGTATTCCATAACCTTTCACAGAAAGACCCATCCATCTGGAACCAAGTATATTATCGGGGCTTTCAGCCGCCACGACGGCTCCGGCTCTATACCAGGGAGGATCTATCAATTTATTTGTAATCTTAAAGGTGCCTACCGGCGTTGAGTTGTTTGCGCCTGTAGAGACTGTATAAATTTTTAATATCTCTTCTCCCTCTTTTAAGGAAAGTGTGTTTTTAGATTTATCAACCACTACGCTGAATTCGCTGGTTACTATCTTTAGCTTGTCCCCCGGCCTAATAGCAGAATTTTTAATGCCATTGCTTTTCTTAATTAATTCAACTGTGGTATTAAATTTCTTAGCAATTCTATATAACGTATCACCTTTCTTAACTTCATAGATTACTGCTCCCTGCGTTTTAATTGGGGAAAATAAAATTCTCATATTCACATCCCAGAGAATTTTCTGTATTTCATCAAGTTTATCCGTATTGGGGCATAAAGTTATACTCATCCTTAATAATTTTTTGGCTTCAAGTAATTTCCCGCTTTTTATTTTTAACTTCGCCAGATTTAAAAAAGCCTCATCTGCCACAACTGAGGTGCTAAACTCGCTGATAATTTTCTCCAGATTAAAAGAAGCTTCTTCTATATGACCTGCTTCAATTAATTTAAGACTCTGCGAGTAAAGTTTTTGGGCTTGAGTA
>CAYUDR010000204.1:0-1581 GCA_964443705.1 uncultured Planctomycetia bacterium
ATCAAATTCCTTGTATGATATAGAACTAAATAAGTCAATATTTTTAAATTTTACATTTTCTGCTTCATTTATTAATCTGTTTCCTTCAGATATTTCTAAAGCCTCTTTAGAAACATCAACTCCTAAGACTTTGCTCTCTTTTAATTCTTTTCCAATAGAAATTGCTATTGCTCCGCTACCTGTTCCAATATCTAATATTTTTGGACTCTCAACTGACTTCAGTCTTTTTATACAAGTTTCTACTAAAATTTCTGTTTCAGGCCTTGGTATAAAACAGCCCTCATCCAGATAAAACTCCAGGCCGAAAAAATCGACTTTGCCAAGAATAAAAGACAGTGGCATACCTGAAAGTACAGAATCTAAACAAAACTTAAATTTTTCAAGTTCTTCCCGGCTAAGAGCAGGGTTTTCTAAATAAAGCTGGGTGCGCTCTTTGCCTAAGATCTCACATAGCAATATTTCGCAAATAGAGTGGAGATTACCCTGTAGACTACTTATCAGAAATTCCCGTTTAATTAAATCAAGTAAAGTTAAACAATCAAGAGAATTTACATCTAAAACTCTATTTATTCTTCTGGATTTAAAAAATTTCTTTGCCTGTAACATGTAACATATTCACTCATCTATTTAGCGTCCACTTCAAAAAGCGTGAAAACTACCCCGGCCTGAAAAATATTTATTGAATTATTTCCCCTTTTTTTTGCCTTTTAAAATATCTTCTTTTTCTGCGGCCTGCAAGGCAACAATAACAGGTTCAAGCTCACCTTCGAGAACTGCCTCCAGTTTATGTAACGTAAAACCGATTCTATGGTCGGTAATTCTTCTGTCCGGGAAATTATATGTGCGTATTTTGCCGGAACGATCACCGGTGCCCACCTGAAGACGCCGTTTCTCAGCTATTTTCTGTCTTTGTTCACTCTTTAATCTATCCAGTAATCTGGCCCGCAAGATACGCATTGCCTTAACTTTATTTTTCATCTGTGAGCGTTCATCCTGGCAGGAAGCCACTATGCCAGTGGACAAATGCGTTATCCTAACCGCTGAATCGGTAACATTGACATGTTGTCCTCCGGCTCCGCTTGAGCGATAGGTATCGATTTTTAAATCCTGCGGATTAACCTGCACTTCCACTTCTTCCGCCTCAGGTAATATGGCTACGGTGGCGGCAGAAGTATGTATTCTGCCTTGAGTCTCTGTGGCAGGAACTCTTTGAACTCTATGGGTTCCGCTTTCAAAGCGAAGTTTTTTATAAACATCTTTGCCTTCCACCGAGAAAATTATTTCTTTCATCCCGCCCGTGCCGGTAGGTTTTGACTCAATGATCTCTGTATGCCAACCTTGATTCTGAGCATATTTTTGATACATTCGGCAAAGATCGACTGCAAAAAGGGCTGCTTCTTCCCCACCAGTCCCAGCTCGTATTTCAACTATAATATTGCGGTCCAGGTCGCTTTCCTCTTCGAGTAAATCTCCTCTAAGCTGTTCGAAGATTAAAGAAGATTTCTCCTTTAGATTCTGTTCTTCCTCTCTGACCAATTTAACAAGCTCGGGATTTTTTTCAACTTCAAGCATGTGTTTAAC
>CAYUDR010000205.1:0-1565 GCA_964443705.1 uncultured Planctomycetia bacterium
AGGCAGAAATAAACTGGAGATGCATGGGTTTGGTGGAGCCAGAAGAATAAGATTTTTATTTCAAACAGATTCTAACATCGTCCAGCGCGGGGAGCAACAATAAATTCTCAAAAGGGCGGGTTTTTGGTAGAATGAATAATATGAAAAAAATTATTTTAGCACAATTTGTAATACTGCTTGCGGGCACATTATTTGCTTGGTTTAATTTTGCAACAGAGCTTATTAGTTGGTTAAACCAGAAAACTTGTGCCACATCTTGCGCGCCAGGTATAAATAATCCCTTTTTAACCCCCTGTTTTTACGGAGCAATATTTTTCACTATCGCATTTATCTTAAGTGCAATTATCTTAAAGAAAAATCAGAAATAACCAAACAGGTTCTAACCTCGCTCAGCCAAGGGAGCCGGGAATTTTGCCTATTTACTTAGGCAGGCGATTTTTTACGTCGCACTGCGCATCAGTGAGGAGCCAGTCGCGCTATATAAATGTGCAACATTAACGTATGACGACTGTGTCGCATAATTAACGGATGAGGACCTATGTTGTCCTTTGTGTCCACAACACCGACGTATGACGTCCTTCGCATCATTGAGGAGTTAAGACTTTTATTAGTTAGAGTCCTACCGCCGGAGTTAGCTTCAAAGAATCGCTAAGAGAGCGGTTTTTTGGTAGAATGGATGAATGAAAAGGCCAGATTTTATTCATCAACAAAAATCCGGGATTATATCTTTCATTAGAGAGATAGTATTTGGCGTTGAAGATGGTATGATTTCAACTCTTGGAGTATTGGTTGGCATAGCGATTGGAACTAATAGTCATTTCATAATTATTCTTTCTGGTTTTGTAATTATTATAGTGGAATCAATATCTATGGGAGTTGGTTCTTATCTTTCGGCAAAATCTGTGAGAGAAGTTGCTGAGCGTAAGCTAAAAGAAGAAAAAACAGAACTTAAAGAATATCCCGAGATAGAAAAACAAGAATTAACCGAAATTTATATTAAAGACGGTTGGCCGCCAAACCTTGCCAATGAAATGGCATTAGTGGCTTCAAAAAATAAATCCCTTTTTATTCAAGAGATGGCTTATAGAGAACTTCATATTCATCCTGAGAAATTAGAGAAACCGATGCAGGGCGGAATTTTCATGTTTTTTTCTTATATAATCGGTGGAACCATACCTCTTTTACCTTATTTTGTTTTTCCAGTTTCATCGGCCATCGTTTTTTCTATAGGAATCACTATCATCGGCTTATTTTTTCTGGGTTGCATAACTACTAAGTTTACGAAACGTTCTTGGTTGAAGGCGGGATTTGAAATGTTTTTTGTAGCAGGCATTGCAGCTTTAGTTGGTTATATTGTTGGTATAGCGGCAAATCACCTTTTTATGAGATAGGTCCTAACATCGTCCAGCCAAGGAATTTATAAAACTCAAACTATCTAATTCCTCTCTTATCTTTCTCCAATCAAAAGTTCTAAGTGCGTCCTGTAGGGGGAGCCCGGTATTGACAAAGTGCCTTTAAGAAAGTATATTCTGAATAAAGGTGGGATGAGTTAAAGACACTCTTTA
>CAYUDR010000206.1:0-1529 GCA_964443705.1 uncultured Planctomycetia bacterium
TCTGCCATGTACATTTGCAATAAATTTTCATAAGGAGAGTTAATTCTCTCCATCATTCCTCCTTTCGCTTTACCTCAATTATACTTAATCTTCCCCCGCTCACGTCTCTGAAGATTAACACTGAGGGCAGCTAATATTTTAACATAAGACTGCCCGAAGTGCCAACTAAAACCAAAAAGCCTCAAGGGTTATCTTGAGGCTAGGGGTACACTTTTCCGATTGAGTTTGGGACACTTCTCCGATCACCCTAAGAAACGGTCTTTAATACGGTCTCTAATACTACGCTCGTAATGACGGAAGAAGCTACTTTTTTCTAATCAGTGCTAATTTCTTCTTTCTGGGCAGCCTTTTTATCTGTGCTTCCCTAGTTAAGGCTACGGGTTTGGTAGGAAATTCTTCGGAATGGATCAGTTTAACCGGCCAACGGTATTTGGTGTATCTACAGGCTCTGCCAGTATTATGCCTAAGGATACGATCTTTAAGGTTATTGGTAATTCCAGTGTATAGGTTGTCATCTTTGCATTGGATTATGTAAACGAACCAAGGCATGGGGTTCGAATCCTCTGAAAATTGTTGGGCTCTTCGCTTTTTCTCCGGAACTTCGGAGAAAAGCTCAGACCCCAAATTTTATACTTCTTAGAATGAGAAAATTTGGGGTCCCTTTACCAGAAAATCAGAACCTATTTCAAGGGATCCTCTTAAAATAAAACCTTTCAGCAGCTCGGCAGCCCACCTGCCGCAACCCTGAAGCGTAGCTAAAGTAGAATACCGTCCAAGAGGCAGGCGGGCTTGTGTCCTCGCCAGCCTCATTGAGGCATAAATATTGGGCCTAACAGCGCCAGGCTCGTTCACACCCCTCATTCGCCTAAGCGGTACTAAGGCACGGGGCGTTTTCGGGGTTTGCCGAGCCAAAACAGCTGATGCTTTGGAGGGCCTGCCTGCCGGCAGGCAGGCAAAAATTTGGTGCGGGCAAATTTTTGCCAACAGCCTCAAAAAACTAAATATATAAAAGAGCGATTTTATTTTTCTTTACTTTTCACCAATATTTTAGTATCATTTTACTAGGTAGAAATAATAGATAGTAAAAGGACTTGAAGCACCCACTATTATAATAGTACTAAATTATTAGGGATATGTCAAGCAAGAAAATACTTTCCATAGCTCAAAATATCAAGCAAAAAAGAAAAGGACAAAGCCTCTCTCAGGACAAATTGTCCAAACTCGCCGGCGTTGCCTACAATACTGTCGTCAAAATTGAATCAGGAGAAAACCCTAATCCAACAATAGAAACCTTGCGGAAAATAGCGAAGGCTTTAAATATTGGAGTAGACGCTTTGATAGGATAATTATGACTAATAGGATTGGAAAGTTCGATATAGGTAGCAACAGAGAAGCAGTGCTTGATATTAAAAGTACTGCTACTTGCCTAGGTACATCTTCCGCAACAGTCAGAAATTGGGTCAAATGTGGATATTTGCGAACATTTGATAAAAAGACAAAAAATCTTTTTCGTTTAAGTGAAATCGAAA